>JAEZGP010000461.1 GCA_023437285.1 Actinomycetes bacterium
AGCGGCGCCACGACCTCGGCCGCCGTGGCGAGCTTCGGCTCGGCGATGACCTCCTCGGCGACGCGGCGTACCCGCCAGCCGACCTCGTCGTAGCGGGTCAGCACGTCGGCGGCGCTGAGCACCCCGGCGTGCACGAGCAGGGACGCCGTGGCCACCAGCGGGTCACGGTCGAGATCCGCCGCGATGCTGGCGGCGGGACGGTACGCGACCTCCGCGTCGGCGCCCGCGTGCCCCATCAGCCGGACCATCGACAGGTGCAGGACGGCGGGCCGGCGCTCCGCGCGTACCCACGCGGCCGCCTCGGCGGCGATGTCGTGCGCGGCGACGAGGTCGCAACCATCGGCGCCGAAGTACCGGATGCCGGGCCGGCTGCGCAGCACCGCCTCGACCCAGCCCGCCGGCGACGGCACGCTGATGCCGAGCCCGTTGTCCTCGCAGACGAACAGGATCGGCAACCTGTGGTCGGCATGGGTGTACCAGCCCGCCGTGTTGAACGCGGCCTGCGCGCTCGCGTGGTTGACCGACGCGTCGCCGAAGGAGCACACCACGATGGCGTCGTCGGGGTACCCGCCCGACGGGGTCACCCGCTGGGTCGCCGCCCCCGGCGGGATCGGGCCGACGCCCGGGCGGCGCGCGTGGCGCAGGTCGCGCTGCTCAATGGCGTACGCCAGACCGATCGCGCGCGGCAGGTGCGACGCCACGGTCGACGTCGTCGGGATGATCGCGAGGTCGGGATGGCCGAAAACCTTGTGCCGGCCGCCCGCGATCGGCTCGGCCGCCGACGCCACAATGCCGCGCAGTACGTCGCGGATCGCGTCCGGACCGCCCGGCACCTGGGCCGCCCGCGCGCAGTAGAACGCGCCTGACCGGTAGTGCAGCAGGGCCGGGTCCGTCGGGGCCACGGCCGCCGCGAGCGCCGCGTTGCCCTCGTGACCGGACGAGCCGATCGTGTAGAACCCCTCATTGAAGCTGCGCAGCCAGCGGGCGGCCAGGTCGAGGTGACGGCTGGCCAGCTGCGCGTCAAAGAGGTCAAGAGCAGCGGTACCGGTGAGCGCGGCGTCCGGCCGGACGGGTGCGGCCGGGTCGGCGCTTTCGGACGGGGCGGCGAGGGCGCTCACCGAGGCACGGAAATGCTCGTCGAGCTCCTGGGGGGTGGTCACACCCCAGAATGACCGACGAAGGCCCACCGATGCCACTGCGGAGGCACTCTCCGTTCTCGCCCCCTCGCCAAATGTGCACATAAGGCCGGGGTGGAGAGCCCGCGCATCGCCCTATGTGCACAAAGGGTGGACGGGGCAGCCTCCGGGTCGCCGTTTGCGCACATATGGCGACGGTGGCGGCCACCCGGGCCGCCGTATGCGCACAAAGGGCGGACGGGGCAGCCTCCCGAGTCGCCGTATGCGCACAAAGGGCGGACGGGGCGGCCTCCCGAGTCGCCGTATGCGCACAAAGGGCGGACGGGGCGGCCTCCCGAGTCGCCGCATGCGCACAAAGGGCGAACGGAGCGGCCTCCCGAGTCGCCGCATGCGCGCAAAGGCGGACGGGGCAGCCTCCGGGGTCGCCATATGCGCACAAAAGGCGAAGCGGGCCGCCACCCGGGTCGCCATATGCGCACAAAGGCGGACGAGGGCGGCTTCCGGGTCGCCGCATGCGCACATATAGCGACGGTAGCCCCACCCGGGTCGCCGTATGTGCGCGAAAGGCGGAGCGGGCCGCCACCCACGTCGCCATATGTGCGCAAAAGGCGAAGCGGCACTGCCCGCAGGTCGCCGCATGTGCACAAACGGCGAGGCGGAGCGCTCGCGGACCGCCAAATGTGTGCATATGGCGAAGCAGCTACTCCACAGGGCGCCGTATGTGCGCAAACGGCGAGGCGGGGGCACTCACACGCCGCCCTATGTGCACATTTGGCGAAGCAGGAGCCCGCGGCGGTCGCCGCGAAGCAGGAGCCCCGTCGCGGTCGCCGCGAAACAGGAGCCCGCGGTCGCCGCGAAACAGGAGCCCGCGGTCGCCGCGAAGCAGGAGCCCGTCGCGGCCGCCGTGGAGCAGGAGCCCGCGGTGGTCGCCGACTGCGGCCGCGTCACCGTGGCCGCCAGGTGAAGGTGCCCGGCGGGGGCCGGCGGGCGGCGTGGTCAGGAGCGGACGAAGGAGAGGCGGACCTGGCGGGTGGGGTTGTCGCCGTTGGGGTCCACGAGGCAGATGGACTGCCAGGTACCGAGGGCGACGCGGCCGTCGATGACCGGCAGGGTCGCGTGGGGCGGGATGAACGCCGGCAGGACGTGGTCGCGGCCGTGGCCGGGTGAGCCGTGCCGGTGGCGCCAGCGGTTGTCTGTCGGTAGCAGGTCGTCGATGGCCGTGAGCAGGTCGTCGTCGGATCCCGCGCCGGTTTCGAGGATCGCCACGCCAGCCGTGGCGTGGGGGACGAAGACGTTCAGCAGGCCATCGCCGAGATCCCGGACAAACGTGGCTACTTCGCCCGTGAGGTCGACCACGCACGGCGCGCTTCCCGTGCGTACGGTCAGAATTGTCGTCTCCACGGACCGGAAGTCTGCCACGGCCCGCAGCGTCGCGGACCCCGCTTTGAAGTTACCCATCGGTACCTGTGTTCGTCATCGCCTTGCGGGCCGGTCGACGTGACGATGGATACGTCGAGGGGGCAGGATGGCAGTGGAGGGTCCCACCAGACGCCCACCGCCGGCCACGAACCGGCGGCACATACGACGAAGGAACGCCTGTGGCCACCGAACGCAAGCGACCGGTGATCAGCGATGGCCTGCCGAGCCAGCTGCCGGACATCGACCCCGAGGAGACCTCGGAGTGGATCGATTCGCTCGACGGCGTGATCGACGCGGCGGGGGCGAAGCGCGCCCGGTACATCATGCTGCGCCTGCTGGAACGCGCCCGCGAACGCCAGGTTGGCGTGCCGCCGCTCACCACCACTGACTACATCAACACGATCCCGCCGGAGCGTGAACCGTGGTTCCCCGGCGACGAGAACGTGGAGCGGCGCATCCGCGCCTACATCCGGTGGAACGCCGCCATGATGGTGCACCGCGCGCAGCGGCCGGGCATCGGCGTGGGCGGGCACATTTCCACGTTCGCCAGCTCGGCGAGCCTTTACGAGGTGGGCTTCAACCACTTCTTCCGGGGCAAGGACCACCCGGGCGGCGGCGACCACGTCTTCTTCCAGGGGCACGCCTCTCCCGGCATGTACGCGCGGGCGTTCGTGGAGGGCCGCCTGTCCGAGCATCAGCTCGACGGGTTCCGCCAGGAGCTGTCGCACGCTGGCCTGGGGGGCGGCCTGCCGTCGTACCCGCACCCGCGCCTGATGCCCGATTTCTGGGAGTTCCCGACCGTCTCCATGGGTCTGGGCGGCATCAACGCGGTCTACCAGGCGCGGTTCAACCGGTACCTGCACCACCGGGGCATCAAGGACACGAGCCAGCAGCACGTGTGGGCGTTCCTCGGCGACGGCGAGATGGACGAGCCGGAGTCGATCGCCGGGCTCAGCCTGGCCGCCCGGGAGGAGCTGGACAACCTCACCTTCGTGATCAACTGCAACCTGCAGCGGCTCGACGGGCCGGTACGCGGCAACGGCAAGGTCATCCAGGAGCTGGAGGCCTTCTTCCGCGGCGCCGGCTGGAACGTGATCAAGGTCGTCTGGGGCCGGGAGTGGGACCCGCTGCTCGCCGCGGACACCGACGGCGCGCTGGTCAACCTCATGAACACCACGCCGGACGGTGACTACCAGACCTACAAGGCCGAGTCCGGCGCGTACGTGCGGGAGCACTTCTTCGGCCGCGACCCGCGCACCCGCAAGCTCGTCGAGCACATGACCGACGACGAGATCTGGGGCCTCAAGCGCGGCGGCCACGACTACCGCAAGCTGTACGCGGCGTACAAGGCGGCCACCGAGCACGCCGGCCAGCCGACCGTCATTCTCGCCAAGACGATCAAGGGGTGGACGCTCGGCTCCAGCTTCGAGGGCCGCAACGCCACCCACCAGATGAAGAAGCTGACGCTGGCCGACCTCAAGTCGTTCCGCGACCGGCTCTACCTGGACGTACCCGATGAGGTTCTCGAGGCCGACCCCTACCAGCCGCCGTACGCCCTGCCGTCCGGCGAGGAGATGGCGTACCTCAAGGAGCGGCGCGCGGCGCTGGGCGGGTCCGTCCCGTCGCGGCGCACCACGACGATCCCGCTGAACCTGCCGGACTCAAAGATCTACGGCGAGCTCAAGAAGGGCTCCGGCAAGCAGAAGGTCGCCACCACGATGGCGTTCGTCCGCCTGCTCAAGGACCTCATGAAGGACAAGGAGATCGGCAAGCGCTGGGTGCCGATCATCCCGGACGAGGCCCGCACCTTCGGCATGGACTCGCTGTTCCCCACCGCGAAGATCTACTCCCCGCACGGGCAGAACTACACCCCGGTCGACCGGGAGCTGTTCCTGTCCTACCGGGAAGCCACGACCGGCCAGATCCTGCACGAGGGCATCGACGAGGCCGGCTCGGTCGCGTCGTTCACCGCGGTGGGCTCCAGCTACGCCACGCACGGCGAGCCGATGATCCCGGTCTACATCTTCTACTCGATGTTCGGCTTCCAGCGCACCGCCGACGGGCTGTGGGCCGCCGCCGACCAGATGACGCGCGGCTTCCTGCTGGGCGCCACGGCGGGCCGCACCACGCTCAACGGCGAGGGACTGCAGCACGAGGACGGGCACTCGCTGCTCATCGCGGCGACCAACCCGGCCGTCGTCGCGTACGACCCGGCGTTCGGCTTCGAGATCTCGCACATCGTCGAGGACGCGCTGCGGCGCATGTACGGCGAGAACCCGGAGAACATCTTCTACTACCTGACCGTCTACAACGAGCCCATCCACCAGCCGGCCGAGCCGGCGAACGTGGACGTGCCGGGCCTGTTGAAGGGCCTTTACCGGTACGCGCCAGCGCCGGCGATCGAGCCGTCGGCCGCCGGCGCCGAGGTGCCCCGGGCGCAGATCCTCGCGTCGGGCACCGGCATGCAATGGGCCCTCAAGGCGCAGGACCTGCTCGCCACTGACTGGGGTGTGGCCGCCGACGTCTGGTCGGCCACATCCTGGACGGAGCTGCGCCGCGACGCCGTCGAGGTCGAGAAGTGGAACCTCATGCACCCGGAGGCGGAGCCGCGCCAGCCGTACGTGGCCCAGGCCCTCGACGGCGCGGGCGGCCCCGTCGTCGCGGTCAGCGACTTCATGCGGGCGGTTCCGGACCTCATCTCCCGCTGGGTACCCGGCGACTACGTGTCGCTCGGTACGGACGGCTTCGGCCTGTCCGACACCCGCCACGCCCTGCGCCGCCACTTCCACGTGGACGCGGAGACCATCGTGGTGGCCACGCTGCGCGAACTCGCGCGGCGCGGCGAGGTGCCGGCGTCCGCGCCGTCGGACGCCTTCCGCAAGTACGCGATCGACGACGTGACGGCCGCCCCGGTGGGCGAAACCGGCGGCGACTCCTGAGTCACCGGTAGCAGTACAGCGGCCGCCGCCCGATGGGTTGGCGGCCGCTGTGCTTGCCTTGACATCGGCGGCAAGGTCTAGCGTCGTACGCATGCGGATCGGGGAACTCGCGCAGCGGGCGGGCACAAGCACCCGCACGCTGCGCTACTACGAGCATCAGGGCCTGCTGCACGCCGGCCGGGCGGCTAACGGGTACCGCGTGTACGACGACGCGGAGCTGCGCGTGGTCCGCGAGATCCGCGCGCTGTTGGCGGTGGGTTTCGCACTGGACGATATCCGGCCGTTCGTTGACTGCCTGCGGGCCGGCAACCAGTCGGGCGACGTGTGCCCCGACTCCGTCGCCGTGCTGCGCCGCAAGCTCGCCGAGGTCAACGCCGCGATCGACGAGATGACGGCGGTCAGGGAGCAGCTCCGTACGCAGCTCACCGACGCGATCAAGGACCGGGAGGCACCGTGCTGCACCATGACCTGCTGACCACCGTCACCGATGAGACGTTCGCCGAGGCGGTGCTCGGCGCCGACGGCCCGGTCGTCGTGGACTTCTGGGCCGAGTGGTGCCCGCCCTGCAAAATGATCTCGCGCGCGCTCGGCGAGCTGGCCGAGGAGTACGCCGGCCGGATCCGGATCGTCACGCTCAACACCGACGAAAACCCGGCAACCACCAGGGCGTACGGCGTAATGTCCCTGCCCACGCTGATGGTCTTCCGCGACGGTGAACTGGCCGCGTCGACGGTCGGCGCCCGGCCGAAGACGCAGCTACGCCAGCTCCTGGACGCGCACGCCTCCTGACCAGCGGCGCCCAGACCTGCCGGAAGCCCACGTAATGAGCCCTCGGCCCCGGCCTACCGGGGGGCGCCGGTGGCCGGGGATCAGGCGGTCGCGGGGGTCTGCGTGCCCTCGCTCTACTGCGGGTCGACCGGCAGGGCGCTGCCCGCGGTCCACTTCTTCCAGCTGATCTGCCAGTCGCCCAGGCCGTCGCGCGGGTCCAGGTTCTTTCCGGTGTTCTTCACGTCGATGATGTCGCCGGGCCGGAAGGTGTCGAACATCCAGTTGATGTACGCCGGGCCGATGTTGATGCAGCCGTGTGAGGTGTTCACCTTGCCGTGCTGCGGGATGTTCCAGTCGGCCATGTGGAAGAACTCGCCCGAGTTGGAGATCCGGACGGCCTTCTTGATCAACGTGTCGTAGTAGTTCGGCGACTTCTTGTCGGTGATGCCGAAGCTCGCCGACGTCATCCGGTACTCCTGGTGCTTCTGCATCACCACGTGCACGCCGGAGTACGTGCGGAAGTCGATCAGCTCGCCGTTGGCGCCCTTCTCGACCTGGTCCTTGCCGAGGCTCACCGGGATGCCGGCGGTCACGTCCCGGCCGTTGATCTTCTTGACCTGCTTGCCGTCGACGTAGACCTTCATGCGCTTGGTCTTGGCGTCGGCGATCGCGATGTGCGACTCACCGATCTTGAACGTGGCGGAGACGTCCTCCTGGCCGTACAGGCCGTTGCCCAGGTTCTTGCCGTAGACGTTGGCCTTCACCGTCACCTTGGTGCCCGCCGGCCAGTACTCCTTGGGCCGCCAGTGCACCTCGCGGTTGTCGAACCAGTGCCAGGCGCCGTAGACCGGCGGATCAGTCGTCACCGACAGGGCCTTCTGCGCCGCCTTCTTGTCCTTGATCGGCTCGTCGAACCAGACCGTGATCGGCTGGCCGACGCCGAAGGTGCCACCGTTGAGCAGGGTGGCGTAGTTGGCCCGCAGGTAGGGCAGCGTCAGGTTGCTCGGCTTGACCGTGCGGAACTTGGTCGTCTCGTCGTACTGCTTGCCGTCGACGCCGGTCGCCGTCACCTTCATGGTGTACGCCTTGTCGTACCCGAGCTTCTCGGTGGCGGTCCAGGTGCGCTTCTCAGCGTCGTACGTGCCCTTGACGACCTTGCCGGCCGCGTTGGTGAGCTTCACGTCGGTCAGGGTGCCGCCGGTGATCTCGGCCTTGATCGGCGCGGCCGGCGAGACGTTCTTGGCGTTGGCCGCGGGCGA
Source organism: Actinomycetes bacterium (assembly GCA_023437285.1). Classification (GTDB taxonomy): domain Bacteria; phylum Actinomycetota; class Actinomycetes; order Mycobacteriales; family Micromonosporaceae; genus Luedemannella. The sequence continues at coordinate 7,522 of JAEZGP010000461.1, forward strand.
GACCTTCAACGCGGACACCGCCGCGCCACCCGAGGCGCCGGGGCTGGCGGTCGCGTCGCCCGGCGACTGCCACTTCGCGCCGGCGGAGGAGCCACAGGCCCCGGTTAAGGCGACCGCCGCCGTCAGCGCAAGCGCGGCAGCGATCCGCCGCCCGAACCGACCAGACCGCACCATGACGACTCCTCCCGCACACCACCGACGGCGCGCGGGCGGAACAGGCCCTGGCCGCGCCTGACCCGGAGGCTACTTCGTCGTATCAAGGCCTGCATAGCCGCCGTATCGGCAGTGAGCAATTGCCCGGTTTGCCTTGCCGACACGGAACCTGGTTGCGGGCACCACCGGC
>JAEZGP010000465.1 GCA_023437285.1 Actinomycetes bacterium
CCTGGGTGGTGATCCTGTGTTCGCACGGAGCGGGGCAACGTCCCAGCTCGGCCAGCGCGCACGCCGGCGTCGTCGTGCGGGTCGACAGCGCCAGGGTGCACTGCCGCAACGGCAGCGCCTCGTGCGCGGCCGCGGCGGCCGCCTCCGCGACCCGCCGCGACCCGAACGGGCCCAGATAGGTCGCCCCGTCCGGCCGCAGCGTGCTCACGATCGACAGGCGGGGGTAGGCCTCCGCGGTCAGCTTCAGCCAGCAGACCCGCTCCGGGTACTTGGAACGGCGGTTGTACGGGGGTTTGTGCGCGGCGATGAGGCGCAACTCGCGCACCTCGGCCTCCAGGGCGTGCGCGCAGGTGACCGCCTCCACCCGCTCGGCCATGTGCAGCATCTCCGACATCCGCTTGCGGGTCTCGGCCGCCGTGAAATAGCTGCGCACCCGCGTCGAGATGGACGAGGACGTGCCGACGTAGAGCGGGCGGTTGTCCCGGTCGCGGAAGATGTAGACGCCCGGCGCGTCCGGCAGGCCCTCGGCCAGGTGCTTCTTGCGCCGCTGCTCCGGCGAGATCGCCTTGACGAACTCGGCGGTCTCCTCCAACGTGAAGATCTTGTGGCTGCCCAGCCGGCCGATGAGGAAGTGCAGCAGCTCCACGGTGGTGCGCGCGTCGTCCAGGGCCCGGTGTGTGGGCTGGGTCGTGGTGCGCAGGTATGCCGCCAGGGTGCTGAGCTTATGGTTGGGCACCTCGTCGCGGGTGAGCAGGCGCCGCGCCAGCATCGCCGTGTCGAGCACCCGCGGCGCCGGCCACGGGTAACCGTGCAGCTGGCACGCCGCCTTCAGGAAGCCCGTGTCGAACGGCGCGTTGTGCGCCACCAGCACGGCGCCGTGCAGGAACTCCAGCAGCGTCGGCAACACGTCGCGGGTACGCGGGGCCGGCGCCACCATCGCCTCGGTGATGCCGGTCAACACCGTGATGTACGGCGGGATGGGCGCGTTCGGGTTGACCAGGGTGTGAAACTCGCCGACCTGCTCCCCGCCGCGCACCTTCACGGCACCGATCTCGGTGATGCCGTCGCCGTCGGGCGCCCCACCGGTCGTCTCCAGGTCGAGCACCACGAACGTCACCTCGCGCAACGGCGTCCCGAGGTCGGTGAGCGCGAGCTGTTGGTAGGCGGACGGCACGGACCGAGACGGTAACCCCCGGGTACGACAACCCGACCCGCGACCTGACCGCCGCCCATGTGCGCATATGACGGGGGTCAGCGTGCTCGCGTCCCCAGCCCTATGTGCACATACGGCGGGGTGAGGGCGCTCGTGTCTCGCCGTATGTGCACATTCGGCGGGTGAGGGCGCTCGTGTCCCGCCTTATGTGCACATTCGGTGGGGTGGGGGCGCTCGTGCCCCGTTTTATGTGCGCAAATGGCGATGGTGGAAGCCTTCGCGTCGCGATATGCGCACATATGGCGAGGAGAGAGGCCCTTCGCCCCGTCCTATGCGCACAAATGGCGAGTGTAGGGCGCTCCCGTAGCCCTATGTATGCATACGGCGAGGTAAGGCACTCTTCGCCCGGCCCTATGTGCGCATACGGCGAGGTAGGAGACTCTTGCCCCGCGCTATGTGCACATAAGGCAGGTCACCGGGAGCTTGCAGCGCCGTATGCGCGCGTGGCGGCCCATGGGTGCTCGTAGCGCCATATGTGCGCATATAGCGGGGATAGTGGGGCTCGAGGGCCGCCGTATGCGCACATATGGCTAGGTCACGGCGCTCCCGTCCCGCCTTATGCGCACAAATGGCGAGGGTAGCGGCGCTCGCGTCGCCATATGCGCACATACGGCGAGGAGAGAGGCCCTTCGCCCCGCCCTATGCGCACAAATGGCGAGGGTAGCGGTGCTCGCGTGGTGCTTGTGCGCATACGGCGAGGGGAGAGGCCCTTCGCCTCGCCCTGTGCGCACATAGGGCGAGGTCCGGAGCCTCCCGCACCGACATATGAGCGCAAAAGGCGGCCGAGGCGTGCCCCGCGGGCCGCCACATGTGCAACAAACTTGGGCGGGTGGGCGGTACGTGCACATGTGGCGGCGCTCGGCGTCAGGTGAGGTACCTGGCATAGGCCGTCGTCGTGAAGAACTCCGGCAAGGTGGGTTCCAGGGCGGTGTGGCGCAGGATCTCCTCCGCGTCGTCCCAGCGGTGCTCGGCCGCGTCCGGCTCGGCGCGCAGCGTGGCCAGTTCGTCGGCGAGCAGCTTGTCCACCAGGTCCCGGTCGACGGCGCCGGAGCGGATCCACTGCCACAGTTGGCAGCGGGAGATCTCGGCGGTGGCCGCGTCCTCCATCAGTCCGTTGATGGCGGCCGCGCCGGTGCCGCGTAGCCAGGCGTCGAAGTACCGCAGGGCGACCGAAACGTTCAGGCGCACCCCGGCCTCGGTGACCGACCCGCCGGCGCTGGACACGTCGAGCAGGTCGTCGACCTCGACGGTGACCTCGGAACGGTGCCGGTTGAGCTGGTTGGGGCGGGTGCCGAGCACCGCGTCGAACGCCGCCCGGCAGGTGGCGACCAGGCCCGGGTGCGCCACCCAGGAGCCGTCAAAGCCGTCGGCGGCCTCCCGGCGCTTGTCCTCGGCGACGCGCGCGAGCGCGACGGCGTTGGCGGCCGGGTCGCGGCTGGGGATGAACGCGGCCATCCCGCCGATGGCGTACGCGCCCCGCTTGTGACAGGTCTGCACGAGCAGTTCGGTGTAGGCGCGCATGAACGGCACGGTCATGCCGACGCTGGCCCGGTCCGGCAGCGCGAACCACGGCCGCTCGCCGAAGGTCTTGATCATGCTGAACAGGTAGTCCCACCGGCCCGCGTTGAGCCCCGCGCAGTGCTCGCGCAGCTCGTACAGGATCTCCTCCATCTCAACGGCGGCGGTGATGGTCTCGATCAGCACGGTCGCCCGGATCGTCCCGCGCGGGATGCCGAGCAGCTCCTGGGCCAGCACGAACACGTCGTTCCACAGCCGCGCCTCGAGGTGGCTCTCCAGCTTGGGCAGGTAGAAGTACGGTCCGCTGCCCCGGTCGAGTTGGCGCTGCGCGCAGTGGAACAGGTAGAGGCCGGCGTCGACGAGCGCGGCTGCGACCGGCCGGCCGTCGATGAGCACGTGCTTGTCCACCAGGTGCCAGCCGCGCGGCCGGACCACGATCGTGGCCGGGTCGGGCCCGACGGCGTAGCGCTTGCCGCCGGACTCGAAGTCGAGCACCCCGTCGATGGCATCGCGCAGGTTGCGCTGGCCGTCGACCACGTTCGTCCAGGTGGGCGAGGTGGCGTCCTCGAAGTCGGCCAGCCACACGCGGGCACCGGAGTTCAGCGCGTTGACGGTCATCTTCCGGTCCGGCGGGCCGGTGATCTCCACTCGGCGGTCGACGAGGCCGGGTGCGGCGCCGGCCACCCGCCACGAGTCGTCGGTGCGGATGTGTTCGGTCGAGGACAGCAACGACAGGGAGATGGCTCCGCTGGCCAGCTGCGCGCGCCGGTGCCGGCGGGCCATGAGCAGGTCGACCCGCCGGGCGGCGAAGGCGGCGTCGAGGGCGCCGATGAACTCCAGCGCCTGCGGGGTCAGGATCGTCGGGTCGCCGTCGGCGGCCGTGATGTGCGAGCGCATCAGAACTGCGCCTCCTCGGTGGAGCCGCGCAGCGCCGTCGTGTCGCTGGCCGGGTTGACGACCGTGCTGATCATGTCGAACCAGCCCGTGCCGACCTCGCGCTGGTGGCGGGTGGCGGTGTAGCCCTCCGCCTCGGCCGCGAACTCGCGTTCCTGCAGGTCGACGTACGCGGGCATGCCCGTCGCGGCGTACTCGTGGGCCAGCGTGAACATGGAGTGGTTGAGCGCGTGGAACCCGGCCAGGGTGATGAACTGGAACTTGTATCCCATGGCGCCCAGTTCCTTCTGGAACGAGGCGATGGTGGCGTCGTCGAGGTGCTTGCGCCAGTTGAACGACGGCGAGCAGTTGTACGCGAGGAGCTGGTCCGGGTACTCGGCTTTGATCGCCTCGGCGAACCGGCGCGCGGCCGCGAGGTCCGGGGTGGAGGTCTCCATCCACAGCAGCTCCGCGTAGGGCGCGTAGGCCAGGCCCCGGGCGATGCACGGCTCGATGCCGTTGCGCACCCGGTAGAAGCCCTCGGCGGTGCGCTCGCCGGTGATGAACGGCCGGTCGCGCTCGTCCACGTCGGTGGTGATGAGCGTGGCGGCCTCGGCGTCGGTGCGGGCCACGATGAGGGTGGGCACGTCGGCGAGGTCGGCCGCGAGGCGGGCCGCGCTGAGCGTACGGATGTGCTGGCCGGTCGGGATGAGCACCTTGCCGCCCAGGTGGCCGCACTTCTTCTCGGACGCCAGCTGGTCCTCCCAGTGCACGCCCGCCGCCCCGGCCGAGATCATGGCGGTCATCAGCTCGAAGGCGTTGAGCACGCCGCCGAACCCGGCCTCGGCGTCGGCCACGATCGGGACGAGCCAGTCCCCGGAACCGCCCTCCGACACCGTGATCCGGTCGGCCCGCAGCAGCGCGTTGTTGATCCGCCGGACCACGGCCGGGACGGAGTTGGCCGGGTAGAGGCTCTGGTCGGGGTAGGTCTGACCGGCCAGGTTGGCGTCGGCCGCGACCTGCCAGCCGGACAGGTAGATCGCCTTGAGGCCGGCCTTGACCTGCTGGACGGCCTGCCCGCCGGTGAGCGCGCCGAGCGCCGGCACGTAGTCCTCGGTGTTGAGCAGGTCCCACAGCTTGCGCGCGCCACGCCGGGCGAGGGTGTGCTCCTCGACCACACTGCCGCGTAGCCGCAGGACGTCGGCCGCCGTGTAGTCGCGGCGGATGCCGCGCCACCGCGGGTCAGTGGCCCACTTCGATTCGAGCTGCTCTGCGTTCATGGTCGCCTCCGCAACGGGTTACTCGCCAGTACCGAAGACGGTCACACGAACGAACGCGCAGGTCGAGGGGCGGAAGACGCCAATTATTGCGAAGATCACGGCGCTGGTTTGCCAACGTTGTGAAGGGTATCTTCGCAGCATGCAGAAAACAGTCGCTGGGGCGCGGCTGCGGCGGCTGCGGGAGGAACGGAGACTGAGCCAGGCCGCGCTGGCCCGCATGCTCGGCATCTCGCCGAGCTACCTCAACCAGATCGAACACGGCACCCGACCGCTGACGGTGCCCGTACTGCTGAGCATTTCCGAGACGCTCGGCGTGGAGGCGGGCTTCTTCGCCGGCCACGACACCGCCCGGCTCACCGCCGAGGTGCGCGAGGTGGCCGCCGACGACACGCTGCGCCTGGACATCCCGCCCGACGAGGCCGCCGACCTGGCCCGCCACTGGCCGCAGACCGCGCACGCCTTCGTCACCCTGCACCGGCGCTACCGCCAGCTCGTCGAGCAGCTCGCGGCGCTGACGGGGGAGCGCGAGACCGAGTCGGCCATGCCCGCGCTCATGCTGCACGAGGAGATCAGGGAGTACCTGCACCAGCGCCACAACTACGTGGCCGACCTCGACGAGGCGGCCGAGCGGCTGGCGGTCGAGATCGGGATCGTGCCCGGCGACGTGCTGCCGGCCCTGACCGCGCGCCTGCACACCCACGGCATCCGCATCCGCCGCGACCGCGAGCTGGGCGGCGAGCTGCACCGCTTCGACGCGGCCTCCGGCGTGCTGCATCTGGCCGGCGACCTGCGACCCGGCCAGGTGGCCTTCCGGATGGCCTCGCACCTGGCGCTGATCGAGTGCGGCGACCTGATCGCCCGGCTGGTGCAGGCCGAGCCGTTCATCACCGCCGAGTCGCGGGCCATCGCGCGCATCGGGCTGGCCAACTACTTCGGCGCGGCGCTGATCATGCCGTACTCGGACTTTCTGGCCAGCGCGGAGCGCTACCGGTACGACATCGAGCGACTGGCGCACCACTACGGGGTGAGCTTCGAGACGATCTGTCACCGGCTGTCCACCCTGCAGCGGCCGAAGGCCCGCGGCGTGCCGTTCTCGTTCGTGCGGGTCGACCGGGCCGGCAACATGTCCAAGCGGCAGGCGGCGACCGGTTTCCACCTGTCGCGCACGGGCGGCACCTGTCCCCTCTGGGTCATCTACGAGGCGTTCGGGGCGCCCAACCGGATTCTCACCCAGATCGCCGCGATGCCCGATGGTCGCCGGTACTTCTGGATCGCCCGCACCATCACGCGCGCGCCGGGCCGGTGGGGGCAGCCGACCAAGACCTTCGCGGTGGCGCTGGGGTGCGACCTGCGCCAGGCCGGGCGGCTGGTCTACTCCACGGGCCTCGACCTCGACGCGGCCGACGCGGCCGTGCCCATCGGCATCGGCTGCAAGGTGTGCGAGCGGCCGGCCTGCCCGCAGCGGGCGTTCCCGCAGATCGGCCGGGCCCTGGACATCGACGAGAATCGCAGTACTTTCGCCCCGTACCCGGTGGAGGGCGACGACTGAGGGTGGCCGGGGTGTGGCACACTCGACGGTCCCCCGACGAATGGTGTCACCCCCATGACGATCCACACCCTTCAGGCTGAGCAGCGCCTGATCATGCGCCAGCGCATTCGGATGATGGTCAACCAGTACGAGATCCACACGGTCGGTCCGGGCGACTCCGAGGGTCCGCTCGTGGCCTTCGCCCAGCAGAAGCGGATGGCGTTCAAGGAGCAGGTCACGCTCTACACCGACGACACCAAGCGGGTGCCGGTGCTGGGCTTCAAGGCGCGCAGCGTGCTGGACCTCGGTGCCACGTACGACGTGACGGACGCGCAGGGCAACCCGATCGGCCTGTTCCGCAAGGACTTCGCCAAGTCGCTGCTGCGCTCGACCTGGCACGTGGAGCAGCCGGGCCTGCCGCAGGTCACCGGGCACGAGCGCAACTTCGCGATCGCGCTGGTGCGCCGGTTCAGCGACGCCCTGTCCTGGCTGCCGTACCACTTCGACTTCGTCGCCGACGGTCGGCCGATCTTCTCCGTGGACCGCAAGTGGGGCCTGCGCGACCGGTACATGATCGAGATCCCGGACCCGTCGATCGATCGCCGCCTCGTCATCGCCATGGCTGTCGGCCTGGACGCACTGCAGAGCCGCTGATCTGCTTCGCGGCCATCCCGCCACCGGGTCAGGGCCGGGTGGCCGGCCGCCGTGGTCGATTGACCGGGGCGGTCCGGTCGCGGCGGTGGGACACTTGACGACATGCCGGACCGTGACGACCTCGCCGACCCCTCGGGCGGCCCTGTGCCGGAGGGGGCGTCGTCCGATGAGTCCGGTATGTCCGTAGATAGCCCCATTGACGAGGGCGGCACCGCGGTGGACCCGCCACTGCCCGAGGCGGTACGCCAGAGGGTGGTGTCCCTCGCGGCGAACTCTCTCGGCGCGCTGAACGCCGACGAGCTGCCGGTCCCACTGCGCCGGGTCGCCAACTTCGCCCCGCAGCGACGGGCCCGCCTCGGCGGCGCCCTCATCGCCCTGCACCTCGACGCCGACCCGCTGTTCCGCCAACGCGTCGGCACGCGGGTGCGCGAATCGGCAGGCCCGCTGGGCACGGCCATCGCCGAGGGCACCGTCCCCGCCACCGCCGACCCCGTCGAGGTCGCCGCACTGGCGTACCTGTGCCGACCCGCCGGCTGGGCCGACCTGGTCGCCGCGGCCACCGAGGCCGTCCGCGTCGACGCCGAGAACGCCGCCATCGCCGACCGCATCCACACCGCCGAGCAGCGCGCGCTCCGCTTGGAGCACGAGCGCACCGTCGCCCGCGTCGAGGCCGACAAGCTCCGCGACGAACTCGCCCGGCTGCGCGAGGAGGCCGCGGCGCTCCGCGAGGAGGTGCGCACCCTCGGCCGAGGGCTGCGCGAGTCGCAGGCCCGGGAGAAGCGCGCGACCGAGCTGCTCGCCGTGGAGAAGGGCCGGGCCCAGCGCGCCGCCGCCGACAACGAGGCCGAACTGCGCCGGCTGCGTACCCGCCTCGCCGACGCCGAGGACCTGGCCAGCGGCGCGCGCCAGGCCGCCAAGGAGGCCCGGGCGGTCGACGAGGCACGCCTGTGGCTGCTGCTGGAGACCATCGGCCAGGCCGCGGTCGGGCTGCGCCGCGAGCTCGCCCTTGACCCGGCCACCACGCTGCCGGCGGACCATGTGGCCGCGACGATGGCGGCCCGCCCCGAGGAGGGGGGCCGGGCCAGCGCCCGCGCCCTGGAGGCCGACGACCCGGCTCGACTCGACCAGCTGCTGGCCCTGCCGCGGGTGCACCTCGTCGTCGACGGGTACAACGTCACCAAGCGCGGGTTCGGGGACCTGTCACTGGAGCAGCAGCGCAGCCGCCTCGTGGCCGCGCTGGCCGGCATCGCGGCGCAGAGTGGCGCCGAGACGACCGTGGTCTTCGACGGGGCCGAGAAGCTCAATGCCGTCCCGGGCATCCCCCGCAGCCTGCGGGTGCTGTTCAGCCGCAAGGGCGAGACCGCGGACGAGCTGATCCGGGCTCTGGTCCGGGCCGAGCCGCCGGGGCGCCCTGTCGTGGTGATCTCGTCTGACCGCGAGGTGGCCGACGGGGTGCGCCGGCACGGCGCCTACCCTCTCTCGGCCGACACCCTGCTGCGCCGCATCGCCCGATCCTGATGGCGACTCGCGTTTTCCCGAGCCATGGCGGGTGCGCCGGCGCTACGGCTCGGCCGGCCGGCGGGTGGATAGGGTGCGAGGCATGAGTCCCCGGG
>JAEZGP010000508.1 GCA_023437285.1 Actinomycetes bacterium
CCGCGGCAGACCCGCTGGCCACGACAGACCCACCGTCCGCGGCAGGGCCGGCCTCACCAGCCGGGGGGGTGTCGCCGGCCGCCTTGGCGGTGCGACGGGTACGGGTGCGCTTGACGGGTGGGGCGGCGGGCTCTTCGGCCGAAACCGGGTTTTCCGCTGCCTCAGGCCCGTTGACCTCAGGCTCGTTGTCGAGCATCCGGACGTTCTCTCCAGTTCTGGCTGCACCCGGGCGCGATTCACGCTGCCACGCAGGAGCCGCCGTCATGCTTGCGGCAACGTGCCAGGGCACGCCACCGAAGTCTGCCTTGCGCCGTCAGGACGACGGCGCTCCGTCAACGCCACGCTCGCGGTCCGCCGAAAGCGGATCAACGATCTCGCCCTGCGCGGTCAGCCCGCCCTGCGCGAGCCGGGTCGCGCGAGGCGGCACCGGCGGCACCAGGTCGGCCACTACACGCAGGCCGGCGAGGACGTCATCGGGACGTACGGACGGGGTGACCTGCCGTACGACAAGGTCGAGTATCGCACACACACCGTCACCGTCTCCGGAGGTCCGGGTGACCTCGGCGGACGTCGTCCCATCCGTCACTTGGGCCACCAGTGACACCACGGCGCCGCGTACGTCGAAGCTGCGCATCCCCTGCTTGGTCAGCCGCTCGACGATCACCTCCGGCGCGGCGAGGAACGCCGCGACCGCGTCCGCCAGGTCGGCCGGCGCGACGCCGGTCAACTCCACGCGCCACGCGGACGCCTCGATCCGGTCGCTGAGGCCGCCGGGGGCGGCCACCGGTACGGCGTCGAGCACGTCCAGGCCCGGCGACAGGGCGGCGTCGAGGGCCTTGACCAGGTCCGCCGGCTCCACGGGGGCGCGCAGGCCGATCTCCAGGTACTCCGCTTCGCTGGCCGTGCCGGTCGGCGCGGCGCTCGCGTACGAGATCTTGGGGTGGGGAGTGAAGCCCTGCGAGTACGCGATGGGCACCCCGGCGCGCTCGATGGCCCGCTCGAAGGCGCGCGCGAAGTCGCGATGGGACGTGAACCGCATGGGCCCGCGTTTGGCGTACCTGAGGCGCAACCGCTGCACCACCGGAGCCTGGTTCGACTCCGGCTGATTCTTCTTACCGATGATGAACTCCAGTTAAGAGGGGGTGCGCAGGCCTTCGACGGGCGTCAGCGGCAGCAGCTTGCGGCCGGTCGGCCCGATCTGGATCTGGGTGTCCATGCTGGGGCACACACCGCAGTCGAAGCACGGCGTCCAGCGACAGTCGTCCTGCTCGTACTCGGTGAGGGCGTCCTGCCAGTCCTTCCAGAGCCATTCCTTGTCCAGGCCCGAGTCGAGGTGGTCCCAGGGGAGCACCTCGGCCTCGTCGCGCTCCCGAATGGTGTACCAGTCGAGGTCGACGCCGAACGCGGGCAGCGTCTGCGCGGCGGCGGTGACCCACCGGTCGTACGAGAAGTGCTCCGACCAGCCGTCGAAGCGGCCGCCGGACTCCCAGACGCGGCGGATGACCGCCCCGACGCGCCGGTCGCCGCGCGAGAGCAGGCCCTCGATCAGCGACGGCTGCCCGTCGTGGTAGCGGTACCCGATCGCCCGGCCCAGCGACTTGTCGGCGTTGATGGCGAACTTGAGCTGCTTGAGCCGGTTGTCGATCACCTCGGGCGACGCCATGGCCGCCCACTGGAACGGCGTGTGCGGCTTGGGCACGAACCCGCCGATCGACACCGTGCACCGGATGTCACGGGAGCCGGTCGCCTGCCGGCCCGCCTTGATCACCTCGTGCGCGAGGCGCGCGATCTGCAGCACGTCCTCGTCGGTCTCGGTGGGCAGGCCGCACATGAAGTACAGCTTCACGTTGCGCCAGCCGTTGGTGTACGCGGTGACGACGGTGCGGATGAGGTCCTCCTCCGTCACCATCTTGTTGATCACCTTGCGGATGCGCTCGGAGCCGCCCTCCGGCGCGAACGTCAGACCCGTACGCCGGCCGTTGCGCGACAGCTCCTGGGCCAGATCGATGTTGAACGCGTCCACCCGGGTCGACGGCAGCGACAGCGACACGTTCGAGCCCTCGTACTGGTCGGCCAGGCCCGAGCAGATGTCGCCGATCTCGCTGTGGTCCGCGCTGGACAGCGACAGCAGGCCCACCTCTCGGAAGCCGGAGAACTCCAGCCCTTCCTTGACCATCTGCCCGACCGTGGTGATCGACCGCTCCCGCACGGGCCGCGTGATCATGCCCGCCTGGCAGAACCGGCAGCCGCGCGTACACCCGCGGAAGATCTCCACCGCGTACCGTTCGTGGACGGTCTCCGCGAGCGGGACCAGGGGCTTCTTCGGGTACGGCCAGGCGTCGAGGTCCATGGTCGTGCGCTTGTGCACCCGGAACGGCACGTCGGCCCGGTTGGGCACGACCCGCTGGATGCGGCCGTCGGGCAGGTAGTCGACGTCGTAGAAGCGCGGCACGTACACCGACTCGGTGCGCGCAAGGCGCAGCAGCAGCTCGGTACGCCCGCCCGGCGAGCCCTCGGCCTTCCACCGCCGGACGATCGCGGTGATCTCCAGTACGGCCTCCTCGCCGTCGCCGAGCACGGCGGCGTCGATGAAGTCGGCGATCGGCTCCGGGTTGAACGCCGCGTGCCCGCCCGCGACGATCACCGGGTCCGACTCGTCCCGGTCGGCGGCGATCAGCGGGATCCCGGCCAGGTCGATCGCGGTGAGCAGGTTCGTGTACCCCAGCTCCGTCGCGAACGAGACACCGAACAGGTCGAAGCCCTTGACGGGCCGGTGGGCGTCGACCGTGAACTGCGGCACGCCGTGCTCCCGCATGAGCGCCTCAAGATCGGGCCAGACGGCGTACGTCCGCTCGGCCAGCACGTCGGGCTGCTCGTTGAGCACCTCGTACAAGATCTGGACGCCCTGGTTCGGCAGCCCTACCTCGTACGCGTCCGGGTACATCAGCACCCACCGGACGGTGGCGTCCGACCACTCCTTGACGGACGCGCCCAGCTCCCCACCCACGTACTGGATGGGCTTGCTCACCCGGGGCAGCAACTGCTCCAGCTGGGGCCACACGCTGGTCGCACTCTCGACGGACAACCCGAACCTCCACCCACAATTCAACCCATCGAGAGTACGCGCAACCCCCCACCTCCCCCCAACCCCCACCCCGACCACTCCCTCCCCCCACCCACGCCCCCCGCACCCCGTCAGCGCGACGTTTGGGTGATTGCGCGCGTAATTCCGAGCCGGAGTAACACGCGGAACCACCCAAACGTCGGCAGAAACCGGGCGGGCAGCGGGCGGGGAGGGGGTGGGAAGGGGGTGGGAAGGGGGTGCGAAGGAGGTGGGACGGTGGGACGGGTCGTCAGCGGGACACGCGGGGGGCGTATCTCGGGACGTACTCCTGGCCCGTGAGCTTTTGGATCTCGGCCATGATCTCGTCGGTGATGGCGCGCAGCGACGTGCTGTCGGCCTCCCGGTCGCCGAAGTGCATCGGCTTGCCGAACTTGATCGTGACGGGGCCGAGCTTCGGGATGAGCCGGCCGATCGGCTGGATCTTGTCGGTGCCGATCGTACCGACCGGGATCACCGGCACCCCGGCGTCGAGGGCGAGGCGCGCGGCGCCCGTACGGCCCCGGTAGAGCCGCCCGTCCGGCGAACGGGTGCCCTCGGGGTAGACGCCGACCAGGTCACCGGCCTTGAGCGCCGGTACGGCCGCCTCGAACGCGTTGAGCGCGGCTCGCCCGCCCTCCCGGTTGACCCGGATGGCACCCAGGCTCTCCATGAGGTTGCGGTTGAACCAGCCGGTGAGCCCGGTACCCGTGAAGTACTCCGATTTCGCCCAGAACGCGATGTGCCGGCGCACGACGGCGCCCATGAACACCTCGTCGGCGACGGACAGGTGGTTGCCGGCGAGGATCGCCCCGCCGGTTTCCGGGATGTTCTCGAGGCCTTCGACCGTGGGCCGCCACGCGATGCGCATCGCGGGCGCCACCGTGTACATGCCAACGGTGTACAGCAGCGGCACGCGTACTCCTCACGACAACCCGGGACGTCGGCATCACTGTAGTGGATCGCCTCCGGGCCGATCGAGGCGTAGCCCACCGACCAGGCCCCGGGCCACCGGCGCCGTCCGGCGCGCACGTCCAGACAGCCGGCGGTCGTGGCCGGCCGGAGCCCGGCCGGCCACGAAACGTCAGACCTTCGCCACCGTCACCCGGACGGTGTCGCCCTCGCCCGCCTCGCCCGCGAAGGCGCCCTCGCCGGCCGCCCCGAGCGTCACGTCGTCGGCGAGGACCTCGCCGGCCACGAACTCCCGGTGCGCCTCCACGGCGGCCGCGACGGCCGGCGGCGCCTCGACGACGACCGTGATCCGGTCGGAGACGTCGAGGTCGGCGGCCCGGCGGGCCTGCTGCACGACCCGGATCACGTCCCGGGCCAGGCCCTCGGCGGCGAGCTCGTCGGTCACCTCGGTGTCGAGGACGACCACGCCCGCCGACAACGGCGCCGAGCGCTCGGGGTCCGCGGCGACGAGCTTCAGGTCGTACTCCCCCTCCTGGAGGGTGACCCCGGCGGCGAGCGGGCCGGCGTCGGTGAGCGACCACTCCCCGGCCTTGACCGCCTTGATCACCTGCTGCACGGCGCCGCCGACGCGCGGCCCCAACGCCCGCGGCACGACGGTGAGCACCTGCTGGCAGTAGGTCGACACGTCGTCGGCGAAGTCGACCGACTTGACGTTGACCTCGTCGGCGATGAGGTCCGCGAGCGGCCTCAGGTCCGTGGCGTGCGGCGACGCGACCGTGAGCGTACGCAGCGGCAGCCGCACCCGCAGGCCCTTGGCCTTGCGCAGCGACAGCGCCGCCGAGCACACCTCGCGCACCTGGTCCATCGTGGACACCAGCTCGTCGTCGGCGGGGAACTCGTCGGCCGACGGCCAGTCGGTCAGGTGCACCGACCGCTCGCCGGTCAGCCCGCGCCAGATCTCCTCCGACACCATCGGCGCGAGCGGCGCGACGACCCGGCACACGGTCTCCAGCACCGTGTAGAGGGTGTCGAACGCCTCCGCGTCGCCGGACCAGAACCGGTCCCGGGAGCGGCGCACATACCAGTTGGTGAGCGCGTCGAGGTAGGTGCGCACGGTGCCGCACGCGGCGGTGATGTCGTAGGCGTCGAGCTGCGCGGTGACGGTCGACACCAGGTCACGGGTCTTGGCCAGCACATACCGGTCGAGCCGGTGCGTCGAGTCCGTCCGCCGCGTCGCCGTGTACCCCTCCGCGTTGGCGTACAGCGAGAAGAAGTACCAGACGTTCCACAGCGGCAGCAGCACCTGGCGCACGGAGTCGCGGATGGTCGCCTCGCTGACCACCACGTCGCCGCCGCGCAGCACCGGCGAGGCCATGAGCGTCCAGCGCATGGCGTCGGCGCCGTAGACGTCGAACATCTCGTACACGTCGGGGTAGTTGCGTAGGCTCTTGGACATCTTGCGGCCGTCGGAGCCCAGCACGATGCCGTGCACCACGCAGGAGCGGAACGCGGGCCGGTCGAACAGGGCTGTGGCGAGCACGTGCAGCGTGTAGAACCAGCCGCGCACCTGCGGCTGGTATTCCACGATGAAGTCGCCCGGGTAGTGGTGTTCGAACCAGTCGGCGTTCTCGAACGGGTAGTGCACCTGCGCGAACGGCATGGAGCCCGACTCGAACCAGCAGTCGAGCACCTCCGACACCCGGCGCATGGTCGACTTTCCGGTCGGGTCGTCCGGGTTGGGCCGGGTCAGCTCGTCGACGAACGGGCGGTGCAGGTCGGTGACCTTGACGCCGAAGTCCTTCTCCAGCTGCTCCAGCGACCCGTACACGTCCACCCGCGGGTAGGTCGGGTCGTCGGACTTCCACACGGGGATCGGCGAGCCCCAGAACCGGTTGCGGCTGATCGACCAGTCGCGGGCGTTGGCCAGCCACTTACCGAACGAGCCCTCCTTGACGTGCGCCGGAGTCCAGTCGATCTGCTGGTTCAGCTCGACCATCCGGTCGCGGAACTGGGTGACCGCCACGAACCACGACGACACCGCCTTGTAGACCAGCGGCGTGTCGCAGCGCCAGCAGTGCGGGTACGAGTGGGTGTAGGTCTCGTGGCGCAGCACCACGCCGCGGTCCTTGAGGTCGCGCGTGACCGGCTTGTTCGCCTCGAAAACCTGCATTCCCTCGTACGCCGGGACGAGCGCGGTGAACTTCGTGTGGTCGTCGACCGTCACGACGGTCGGGATGCCGACCGCGTTACACGCGTTCTGGTCGTCCTCGCCGAACGCGGGCGCCATGTGCACGATGCCCGTGCCGTCCTCGGTGGTGACGAAGTCGCCGCTCAGCACCTGGAACGCGTTGGGCCCGGCCTGCTCGACCAGGAAGTCGAACAGCGGGGTGTAGCGGCGGCCCACCAGCTCCGACCCGCGCACCGTGGCCACCGGCGTCCAGTCGCCCAGTTCCTTGGCGTAGGCGCCGACGCGGGCCGCGCCGACATACACCCGCTCGCCTTCCGGGCTCTCCAGCAGGGTGTACTCGATGTCGGGCCCGACGGCGACGGCGAGGTTGGACGGCAGGGTCCACGGCGTGGTGGTCCACACCGCGAGCTTCTCGCCGGTCTCCAGCGTGAACTTCACGGTCAGCGCGGGGTCCTGCCGGTCGCGGTAGACGTCGTCCATCCGCGTCTCGGTGTTCGACAGCGGGGTCTCGCACCGCCAGCAGTACGCCAGCACGCGGAAGCCCTCGTAGACGAGGCCCTTGTCGTGCAGCGTCTTGAACGCCCACATGACGCTTTCCATGTAGTCGGTGTCGAGCGTCTTGTAGTCGTTGGCGAAGTCGACCCAGCGGGCCTGGCGGGTGACGTAGCGCTCCCACTCCTGCGTGTAGCGCAGCACCGAGTTGCGGCAGGCGTCGTTGAACTTCTCCACGCCCAGCTCGAGGATCTCGGCCTTGGTGGAGATGCCGAGCTGCTTTTCGGCCTCGACCTCGGCGGGCAGGCCGTGGCAGTCCCAGCCGAACCGCCGCTCGACGCGGCGGCCGCGCATGGTCTGGTAGCGCGGCACGAGGTCCTTGGCGTACCCGGTCAGCAGGTGGCCGTAGTGCGGCAGGCCGTTGGCGAAGGGCGGGCCGTCGTAGAAGACGTACTCGTTGGCGCCGTTCTCGCCGGCGGGACGCTGCTCGACGCTCGCGACGAAGGTGTCGTCGCCGGCCCAGTAGTCGAGCACCTCCCGCTCGACCCGGGGCAGGTCGGGGCTCGCCGGTACGCCGGTGCCGGACGTGTGCTTCGGGTAGGCCATGGCCCGCTCGCTCTCCTCCTGCGTGGCGGCGGTCGTCGTCGACGACTGCCGTATCTCACGCGAGGACGAGCCTGTTGCCCGCGGTACCACCTCGCTTGGCCATCCGGGGGGATGACCCGCTCGTCGTCAGCTGTGACGGGCTGGTCCCGTCCGGTTCTACTGGGGCTCGCGCCTGTTCTTCCGGAGGCTCACCGGTGATGGCCGGGTCGATGCCGTTGCCCGCCAGATTACCCGAGCCGGCGCCGACCCAGCCAACGGGTTAACCGGCGGCGGTCAGTTTGTCGGCCCGCCACAGCAGCACGTCCTCGACCTGCTCGGGCGGCCCGAACAGTTTCGTGAGGGCCTCCCGCAGCGCCGGGCCGTTGGCGCGCTCGGGGGCCAGCACGATGAGCCCGGCGTTCCAGTACCGCAGGTCCTCGCGGGCGGACCGGCGGTCGCCCTCGGTGATCGCGGGGACCTTGCCGGTGCGGTTCACCATGCGCAGCAGGTTGCTCAGCGGCCGCGGCGTGGAGGAGAACTGGGCGCCCTCGCCGTCCGGGGTCGGGATGATGAAATACCCGCCGGGGGTCTGGAAACCCATTCGCGTGTTGGCCAGCCAGTGCGCGCCGTCCATCGCCCCGCTGTACGGCACCGGGGCCGGCACGATCGTGGTCCCGGCGGGTAGGTGCTCGCGCCACGTGCCGGACGTGAAGAAGGTCGGCAGCGGCGGGGTGGCCATGGTCGGCAGCTTGGTCGGCGCGATCGGCGCCAGGGCCACCACCAGGGCCAGCGTGCCGACGACCCGGGCGATGACGGCCATCGGCTGCCAGCGGACGTGCTTGCCGGTCGGCCGGCTCCACAGCCGGTCGGCGAACAGGGCTAGGACGAGGCCGATCAGCGGGATGAGCACGAGCGAGAGCCGGGTCGACATGGTCAGGTCGAAGGGCGGGACGAGCCGCAGCAGCGCCCACGGCCCCTGCAGGCCGGTGTCCCGACCGTTGATCATGACGTGAGTGCCCAGCGACAGCACGAAGTACACGACGATCGCGATGCCCGCGAGCCGGGCCGCCAGGCGGGTGCGCCACAGGAACGCCACCATCAGCGGCACGAGGATCACCAGCGGCCAGCCGTAGAAGGTGTTCTCCTCGGTGACGTTGCGGGCTAGCCCTTCGGCCGTGGCCACGCTGCCGAACCACGATTCCCGCGCGTACGCGGTGTAGGAGGCCAGGTCGGCGTAGTAGCGCTCCGGGTCGAACGGCAGGCCGTGGTAGCGCTGCGGGCCGAGGAATTGGAACCACAGCGGGTACGCCAGCAGGACGAACGCCAGCCCGGCCGCCACGCCGAGGCCGCCGAGGAAGGGCCGCCACACGGCCAGCGCGTCGCGGGGACGCATCGCGATGTACGACACGACGAGTACGCCGCAGGTGAGCGCGGTGAGCAGCAGCACCTCCTCGCCGATGAACACCTGGTAGGTGATGAGCAGGCCCAGCACGACGCCGTTGCGCACGGCGCGGCCGGGCTCACGCAGGCGCATGACCCGCCACACGATGAACGGCACCAGGAACTGGGTGGCCATCTGCAGGTGGCTGCCGGCCGCCTGGGAGATCAGCCCGGGGGCGAAGCCGCAGAACGCACCGCCGACCAGGGCCGCCCACCGGTTGGTCACCAGGTGCCGGGCGAACACGAAGTAGTACGCCCAGGCCGTACCCGCGATCGCGAAGATCAGCAGGATCTTAAAGGTGACCATCGGCCCGAAGGCCAGCGTGATGGGCGTGAGCGGGATGCCGAGCCCGAGCCCCGTGGCGTTGCCAATCATGTTCACGCCGTCCGGCGCGTTCATGGAGTGCGCGAAGAGCGGATTGCTCCAGGACGTCACTGAATGGGCGGCGTGGGCCAGAAACCACTCATAGAGGGCGTTGTCCGCTCCGCCGAGCGCGGCCAGCATCCGACCACGTGGATCGGTCCACAGGTCGAAGGTGATCGCGACGGCCGCGGCGACGTAGGCGACGGCGGCGCCGAGGTCCCACGCGAGCCACCGCCGACGGCCGTCGGGCGCCGGGGTGTCGGGGGCGTCGGCGGTGCTGTCATCGGCCGCTTCCCGCCCGGCGGTAACGGGCCCTCTCACGTCACACCGGGTGCTCGGGGAACCAGAGCGCGATCTCGCGCGCGGCGCTGTCCGGGGAATCCGAGGCGTGCACCAGGTTCTCCCGGTTGGACAGCGACAGGTCGCCCCGGACCGTGCCGGCGGCCGCCTTGCGGCCGTCGGTCGCGCCGACCAGGGCGCGCACCACGCTGATCGCCTGGTCGCCGCCGAGGATCAGCGCCACCAGCGGCCCGCTCGTCATGAACTCCTTGAGCGGCGGGTAGAAGTCCCGGTCCACGTGCTCGGCGTAGTGGCTGTCGGCCAGCTCGGCGTCCATCGTCCGCAGCCGCATGGCCTCGATGACGAGGCCCTTGCGCTCGAACCGGCCGATCAGCTCGCCGACCAGGCCGCGACGGACAGCATCCGGCTTGATCAACACCAGCGTGCGCTCGGTCACAGGGTCACACCCTTCTCCTGCCGATTCCCTGCCGCGGACGGCTCCGCAACCGCACAGAGCGTAGCGGCCGCGCCGATCCGGTCCCCACGATCCCCCTACCGGGTGCGCCACGGGCCGCCAGCGCGTCCCACGGGTTTCCGGCACGCCATCCAACAAGATCAGCGAGCGTCCCTACGTTACCCCACGTGAGCAGCGCATCGGCGGTAAGCCACCGCGGCCGGCCCGCCGGACCCTCGCCGGTGATCACCGACTGTCCACTACGTACACATCGACCGGGCCGGGTCGGCTGTGTTGAAATTCAGGGGGCAGCGCGTACGGGTTCTGCCGGATGGGTGCTGTCGCTCGCACGGTGGGGAGGTCGTGATGCGCAAAAGGCGTGTCCGCAAGCTGACCGACAGTCAGTGGATGACGGTCGCCGGCGCGGTCCTCGTCGCCGTGTTCCTCACGGCCATGGGCGTCGGGGCCGGCAACCTCAACCTGGTCCTGGTCGCGTTGCTGCTGCTGGTGCTCGTCGCGGTCGGCGTTGTCCTCATCGGATACCGGCAGGCCGACCCACTCGTGCCCGGCCAGGGCACCGTGGTCTGGGCCTCCGCCCCGCCCGCCAACAACATCGTCGGCACCGTCGACATGGAACTCGACGTGGCCCTGGGCGACAGCCCGACCGTACGGGTACGCGCACGGTCGGCCAACGCACCCGTGCACAAGTGGCCGCGTCGGGGCATGGTGCTGCCGCTTGTCGCGTCGGTACGCCGGCCCGACAAGCCCCGGATCCTGTGGGACCGGGTGGCGCCGGCCGGGTCCGCCGATCATCCGCCGGCTCCGCCGCCCGAGCCGGAGAGCCCCCCGACGGCGTACATCCCGCCGGTGTTCACGGCGTTCCGCGCCGACGCGGGAGCGCCGCCGCGCGACGACGAGGTGTACTACCTGTCTCTTATAAACAA
>JAEZGP010000514.1 GCA_023437285.1 Actinomycetes bacterium
GGCCAGCGCCAGCGCGTCGCGCTGGCCCGCGCCCTCGCCGGCGACCCACGGCTGATCATCCTCGACGACGCCACGAGCGCGGTCGATCCGCGCGTCGAGGCCGCCATGCTCGCCGGCCTGCGCGACCGGGCGGGGCAGACCTCGATCCTCGTGGTGGCCTACCGCCGCGCCACGATCGCCCTCGCCGACGAGGTCATCTACGTCGATCGGGGCCGGGTGCTCGCCCAGGGCCCGCACGAGGTGCTGCTGGCCACGGTGCCCGGCTACGCCGCGCTGGTCACCGCCTACGAGCGCGCGGACGCCGACCGCGAACGCGGGCACGCCTTCGACGACGCCGACCTGATCCTGGAAGCGGAGGGGACGGCGTGAGCGCTCCCGAGAGCACCCTGACCACCCTGCGGCGGGGCCTCGCGCTGTCGCCGCGCCTGCGCGTCGGCCTCGCCGGCACGCTGGGCCTGGCCGTGCTCGCCATGGTCGGCCGCGTCGCCGTACCCGTGGCCGTACAACAGGGCATCGACCGCGGCCTCAACGCGCCGGGCGGCCCGGACCTGCGGGTGATCGCGGTCATCGTGGCGGTGACCGTCGCGGTGCTGGCCCTGACCACCGCCTGCTCGTATCTGATGCTGCGCCGGCTGTTCACCGTGTCGGAGACGGCGCTGGCCGAGCTGCGCACACGCACCTTCCGGCACGTGCACGACCTGTCGATGCTGCACCAGCAGACGCAACGGCGCGGCACGCTGGTCTCCCGGGTCACCGGCGACATCGACCAGATCACCCAGTTCCTGCAGTGGGGCGGCGTGATCCTGCTGGTCAGCATCGGGCAGATCACCGTGACCACGGTCGTGATGGCCGTCTACTCCTGGCAGCTGACGCTCGTGGTGCTCGGCGCGTTCGTGCCGGCCGCCGTCATCGTGTGGCGCTTCCAGCCGCGCCTGGCCCGCGCCTACGGTCAGGTCCGCGAGCGGATGGGGGCGTTGCTCGCCGCGGTCAGCGAGAGCGTCGTGGGCGCCGAGGTCATCCGGGCGTACGGGGTGGGCGAGCGCACCGGCGAGCGGCTCGACACGGCGGTGGAGGGCCACCGGCGCGCGCAACTGCGCGCCCTGACGACGAGCGTGACCAGCTTCTCCTCGGGCGAGATCGCGGCCGGCGTGGCGACCGCCGGCGTCCTGGTGGTCGGCGTACTCATGGGCGTTGGCGGCGGGCTCTCGGTGGGCCAGCTGACCGCGTTCCTGTTCCTGGCCACCCTGTTCGTGCAGCCCGTACAGATCGCGACCGAGGTGCTCAACGAGGCGCAGAACGCGATCGCCGGCTGGCGGCGCGTGCTCGACGTGCTCGACGAGTCAGCCGACGTGGCCGACCCGGTCGAGGACGGTCAGGACCTGCCGCCCGGCCCGCTCGCGGTGCGCTTCGACGGCGTGCACTTCGCCTACCCGGGCGGTCCCGAGGTGCTCAGCGCCGTTGACCTGAGCGTGGCGGCGCGCCGCAAGGTGGCGGTGGTGGGCGAGACCGGCAGCGGCAAGAGCACCTTCGCGAAGCTGCTGACCCGCCTCATGGATCCGACCCGCGGCGCGGTGCTGCTGTCCGGGGTACCGGTCACCCGGGTACGGTTCGCCTCGCTGCGCTCGCGGGTGGTGCTCGTGCCGCAGGACGGGTTCCTCTTCAACGACACGGTGGCCGCGAACGTCCGCCTGGCCCGGCTGGACGCCGACGACGCCGACGTCGCCAAGTGCTTCGCCGACCTAGGGCTGGCCGACTGGGTGGCCGCGTTGCCGGCCGGGCTGGAGACGCCGGTGGGGGAGCGGGGCGAGGCGCTGTCCGTGGGCGAGCGGCAACTCGTCGCGCTGGCCCGGGCCTACCTCGCGGACCCCGACCTGCTCGTGCTCGACGAGGCGACCAGCGCCGTCGACCCGGCGACCGAGGTACGGCTGCAACGCACGCTCGACGCGGTCACGCGCGGACGCACCACGGTCACGATCGCGCACCGCCTCTCCACGGCGCGCGCGGCCGACGAGGTGATCGTCTTCGACGCGGGCCGGGTGGTGCAGCGCGGTCACCACGACGAGCTGGTCGCCGAGCCCGACTCGGTCTACGGCCGCCTCTACGCCGCCTGGCTGGCCCAGACGCGTTAGCGTTCGAGCCACCACTCGGGCATGACCCGGGTGACGTACGGGGCGAGCGCGTCGCTGACCCACATGGTCGGCCCCGGCTGCCCGATCTTGCGGCCGACGGCGGTGAGCAGACCGATCCAGGTGGCGGCCGAGGCGAACTCCTCGTCGCTGACCCGCCGGTCGTAGGTTCCCCGCCGCCGGGCCAGGACCGCCACGTACTGGTCGTGGCCGGTACGGGTGGCCAGCAGTTCGTTGCCGCCGAAAGTCGCGATGAGGTGCCGGTCGCCGACCGCGATGTCCGGGCCGGGCGCCGCGCCGCCGGTCGCGGCGGCCTCGCCGGGCCGGCGCAGGATGACCCACAGTGGCCCGCCGGTCGGCTCCGTCGCCCGGATGAGGCGCTCCTCGAGTTCGTCCGCGTGGTAGGTGGCGGTATCGAGCTCATGCGCGACCGCGCGCAGCCCGACGAGGAAGCACTCCTGCAGGCGGCGATCGTGGCGCCACGGACCCGGCGCGAAGTAGGCAACGAACCGCCACACCCCCACGGCCGTCCAGCCACCCGAGCCGGCGGCCGTGGCCAGTCCATCGAGCAGCGCCGGCTCCTCCGGCGTACCGCGGTGCGTGGCGACCGCCTGGCGCAGCGGGGCGAGCCGGGCGAGCACCTCGGCGCCGAACGGATTGTCGCCGCGCAGGTCGCGGGCACCGAAGGTGGCCAATGCGGCCGGGTCCACCGCGCGTGCCCAGGTGGGGACGGCTGCCGCCGGCCGCGTGCGGTGACCGCCGAGCAGGCGCCGCCAGCCGCGTCCGGGCCTGGCGTGCGTGCGACCGCTCTGCGTCACCATCACCTCGTCCATTCGGCTCGTTTAGCCCGCCGATCGTGCTGGCGGCGCTCCGCTTGGAGGGTAGCGTCCCATGGCCGCGTTGCCGAGTGCTCGGACGACTGTATATAGCATGCCGCTGAGGCGGATGATGCGCCAGAGTCGTTCGGCCTTTACAGGAGTGGAGCCCGGTGCCCCGCCGTTCGTCGCCGCGTACCGGAACTTCCTGTCTGCCGGCACGGTTGCATATTAGGTTAGGTTAACCTAACTTGAGATCACTCATGGGGCACACCTGCCACACCAGTCGGAGGTCAGACATGCGGCCCAGCACCGCCGAGATCGCCCGGACGCTCGCCGCCGGTCACCTGCCAGCCACCCTCCAGGTCGCGTGCGGCCCCGGACCCCTGCCGCTCGCGTACGCCACCGACTGCGCCGGTCAGCCGCTGCTCCTCGTACCGGCCGGTGGGCCGCTGGCCAGCGCGCTCCCGTTCGGCGAGGGCGACGTCGCCGCCGTCCTCGCGGTCACCGACGAACCGCCCGTCGCCGGTGCGCCGGCGCTGGGCCAGGTGTGGATCAGCGGCTGGGTCAGCCAACTGCACGGCCCCGCTGCCCGCGCGGCCGCGTACGAGTTCGCCGAGACCAACCCGCTCGGCGACCTGCTCGACGTCGGGCGCGGCCACGACATGTACCGCCTCGACGTCGCCGAGGTGCGGCTGCGGCGCGGGCGCCGGCTGCGCGCGGTGAACCTTATGGAATACCTGGCGGCCGACCCCGACCCCCTCGCGCGGGACGAGGCCGAGCTGCTCGCCGACCTCGACGACCACCACGGTCCGGCCGTCGGCGCGTTCGTGCGCCGCATGGC
>JAEZGP010000610.1 GCA_023437285.1 Actinomycetes bacterium
ACGAGGAGGCCTGCCGCTGGGAGCACGTGATGAGCGAGTCCGTGGAGCAGAAGGTCTTCGAGATGCTCGGCCGGCCGACCCGCTCCCCCTACGGCAACCCGATCCCCGGGCTGGACGAGTTCGGTCCCCTCGCCGACGACGTGGCCGGGTCGGAGACCGAACGCAACCTGGGCTTCCCCGGCCTGACCGGCACCGTCGTGGTGACCCGCATCTGCGAGAGCGTGCAAACCGACGGGGACGTGCTGCGCCAGCTGCACACCGCCGGCATCGACCCCGGCGCCAAGGTCGACGTGGCCCACGAGCGCGACGCCGTGGTCGTGGAACGCGACGGCGACGCCGTGCGCCTCCCCCGCGAAATCGCCTCCCGCGTCTTCGTCGCCGCCCGCTGACTTTGCCGCGCTCTGCGCGTCCTACGCACGTCACAGATTGGCGGGTGAGCGCAGGTGGCAGGTCAGCGATGGGGCGTTCAGATATTGGCGAAAGCGATCTTCTTGGCCAGGGCGACCAGCTTGGGGGCCAGGGTCGTGGCGTCCGCCGTCGCCGCGTCCTTCGCGAAGGTATAGCGCAGGACCATGGCCTTCTCGCCGATGAGCCAGCCGACCTCGACGCGCGGGCCGCGCTGGCCGGCGGCGGCCGACGTGGTCTGGTAGGCGACCTTGCCGAGGCCGGACACGGACTTCGCACCCTTGGGCACCAGGGCCTGCTTGTAGATGGCCTTGTCGGACCCGGTCGCGGCGAGCGAGAACGTCAGGTCCGGGTACGTCGACCCCGCCTTGGTGATCGCGCACGTGAACGTGTGGTCCTTATTGGCCGCCCCGGCGATGTCGAACGTGCCGCCCAGCGTCTCGTTGATGACCGTGAAGTCGAGCAACTGGCAGGCGCCCCCGGCGGCGGCCGCCGCGTACGTGCGCGGGGGCGGCTCGGGCGGCGCGGCCACCGCGTCCTTGCCACAGCCCGCGGACGGTACGGTCAGCAGCACTGCGACGACGAGTCCCGCCGTACGTGTGCGGTAGCGCCGCATGCGCCCTCCCCACGACGAAGCCAGCAACAACCTACGCGCTGGGCGCCTCGTCGTCGAACCGCGCCACGATGTGCCTGGCGATCTCGAGCGCGCTCGTCGCCGCCGGCGACGGGGCGTTGAGGACGTGCACCTGCCCGGGTGCGCGTTCGATGAGGAAGTCGTCGACGAGCGAACCGTCCGCGGCGATCGCCTGGGCCCGCACGCCGGCCCCCGAGCGGACGATGTCGGCGGTGGTCAGCCCGGGTACGAGCCGCGCGAGGCTGGCCGCGAACCGCTTGCGGGACAACGACCGGCGTACCTCGGTGAGCCCGTACGCCCAGTGCCGGCGGGCCAGCCGCCACAGGCCCGGATAGGCGACCTCGTCGAGGATGTCGCGCGGCTTGATCCGGTTCCAGCCGTACCCCTCGCGCGCCAGCGCCAGCACCGCGTTCGGGCCGGCGTGCACGCTGCCGTCGATCATGCGGGTGAGGTGGACGCCGAGGAACGGGAACTGCGGGTCGGGCACCGGGTAGATGAGGCCCTTGACCAGGTCGCGGCGGTCGGCCCGCAGCTCGTAGTACTCCCCCCGGAACGGCACGATCCGCGCCGACGGCTTCAGTCCGGCGAGCCGGGCGATCCGGTCGGAGTGCAGGCCGGCGCAGTTGACGAGCCGGTCGGCCGGGAACGTACCGTCGGTGGTCTCGACCACGGTCGTGGCGCCGTCGCGGCGCAGGCCGGTGACCCGCACCCCGAGGCGTACCTCGCCGCCGCCCTTGACGACCAGGTCGGCGAGCACCCGGCACACCTCGGCGTAGTCGACGATGCCGGTGGACGCCACGCGCAGGGCGGCGACGGCGGCCACGTGCGGCTCGAACTCGCGGGCCTCCTCGCCGTCGACGAGGGTGACCGGCAGCCCGTTGGCGAGCGACCGTTCGTGCAGCGCGCGCAGGCGGGGCAGTTCGGCGTCGTCGGTGGCGACGATGAGCTTGCCGGTGACCCGCGCCTCGATGCCGTTCTCGGCGCAGAACTCCAGCATCGACGCCTGCCCGGCGCGGCACATGGCGGCCTTGAGGCTGCCCGGCTTGTAGTAGACCCCGGCGTGGATGACGCCCGAATTGTGCCCGGTCTGGTGCGCCGCGACGCGCGGCTCCTTTTCGAGGAGGACGACGGTGGCGTCGGGCTGGTCGAGGGTGATCCGGTGGGCCGTGGCCAACCCGACAATGCCGCCACCGATCACCACATACCGCGCCATGGCCGTCCTCTCAGCGTGGCCCACCCGCTCATCGGTCCGCCCGCGGGGCCCCGCAAAGCCTAGGTGACCGTCGCGGCAGCCGCCTCAGCCGCCCGGCCAGCCCGGGTGCCGAAAGGGGGCGACGAGCAGGTCCGTTACGCCGTGACGACGTCAACGCGCAGGTCAAACGCCTGCGCGGGCGGCGCGGCGGGTCCTAACCTGGGAGCGGGCCAAGCGCGCCTATCGACAGGGGGGACCGAGATGGCGGAAATGACCGATGACCTGGACGCCGTGGACCTGCTACTGAGCCAGCACGAGCAGATCAAGGCGCTGTTCGAGGAGGTGAGCATGGCCCGCGGGGACCGCAAGCGGGAACTTTTCGACGACCTCGTACGCCTGCTCGCCGCGCACGAGACCGCCGAGGAGGAGGTCGTGCACCCGATCGCGCGGCGCAACCTCGACGACGGCGATGACATCGTGGACGACCGGCTCGCCGAGGAAAGCAGCGCTAAGCAGGCCCTATCTGATCTTTACGAGATGGGGGTCGACGCGCCGGACTTCGACGAGGCCCTGGCGGAACTCGCCGAGGACGTCATCGCGCACGCCGATGCCGAGGAGGCCGAGGAGTTCCTGTTGCTGCGTGACGCGCTGGAGCCCGAGCAGTTGCAGCGGATGGCGACCGCCATCCGCGCCGCGGAGGCGATGGCGCCGACCCGGCCCCACCCGGAGGCCGGCGAGTCGGCGACGGCCGTCATCCTGGCCGGACCGCCGCTGGCGGTGTTCGACCGCATGCGCGACGCGGTCCGCGACTGGACCTCGTCGCATCCCTGACGATCAGGCGGCGACCGGCCGGCCGACCCGGGTGAGTAGCGCAGCCCGGTGCAGGTCGGCGACCCCGGCGACCAGATCGGGGTGGCGCAGCAGCGGGGCGGCCCGCTCGTCGGCGGCGTCCGGGTCGCACAGGCGCCGCATGTTCGGCGCCGGGCCGTCGCCGC
>JAEZGP010000628.1 GCA_023437285.1 Actinomycetes bacterium
CCATCCGTCGCGTCGCCGCCGTCCTGCTGGACGAGATCGCGCCCTTCGAGCTGGGGGTCGTCTGCGAGGTCTTCGGCACCGACCGCCGGGCCGACGGCTTCCCGTACTACGAGTTCACGACCTGCTCCGTCGACGGCGCCGCCGTCCGTACGAAGTCGGGTTTTGTGATCCAACCCCAGGCGGACCTGTCGGCGCTGGCGGACGCCGACCTCATCGCGGTGCCCGCGCACCCGGTCGGTGTCGCGCTGCCAGCGTCCGTCGCCACGCAACTGCGCGCGGCCGTCGACCGCGGCGCCAACGTGCTCAGCCTCTGCTCCGGCGCGTTCCTGCTCGGCGAGGCCGGGCTGCTCGACGGCCGCGAATGCACCACCCACTGGAAGTACGCCGACGCGCTCGCGGCCCGCTTCCCCAAGGCGAAGGTCCACCCCGACGCCCTGTACATCGAGGACGGCCCCGTCGCGTCCAGCGCGGGCACCGCCGCCGGCATCGACCTCTGCCTGCACATCGTGCGCCGCGAGCACGGCTCCGAGATCGCCACCCGGCTCGCCCGCCGCATGGTCGTCCCGCCGCACCGCGAGGGCGGCCAGGTGCAGTACGTCGAGACGCCCCTGCCGTGTACCCCCGACGCACCCACCCTCGCGCCGCTGCTCACCTGGATGATCGAGAACCTGCGGGCACCGCTGACGATCGAGGAGCTGGCCGCCCGCGCGCGCATGTCGCCGCGTACGTTCGCGCGGCGGTTTCGGGCCGAGACCGGCACCACGCCGTACGACTGGCTCACCGCGCAGCGCGTCCTGCTCGCCCGCCACCTGCTCGAGGAGACCACACTCAGCGTCGAATCCGTCGCCACCCGGGTCGGGTTCGGCGACGCCGCCACCCTGCGCCACCACTTCACCCGCCGGGTCGGCGCGACCCCGCAGAGCTACCGCGCCACGTTCTGCGCCGCCTGACGTCGCGCGCCGGCCCGCAGGCGACCCGCCTCGCGAATGACGTGGACATCGCCCGGCAACGCGACCGGGCCCTGCCCGCGCCACGCGGTGACCAGGGCGTCCAGGGCCGTCACGTGCACGTACGACAGCGCCGAGCCGGGTACGCCCAGCCCGCGTGCCCAGGCGTGCAACACCCGGGTCCGTACCGCGTCCGGCAACCCGGTTAGCGCCGCCACCCACAAGGCGCCGTCGGCGTCGCGGGCCGCGTCGAGCGCCGCGCGAGCCAGGTCGTCCAGGGCACGCGTGTCGGCCGCGATCAACGTCGCCGTCCGGGCCAGGTTGTCGACCACGGCCGGGCCGAGCGTCTTCACCAGCTCGCCGAGCAGCGCGCGGGCACGGGACCGGGCGAACGCCGGGTCGGCGTTGTGCGGGTCGTCCCATGGCGACAAGCCCAGCGCCGCGCACGCCGCCCGGGTCGTCTCGCGGGACACGTCCAGCAACGGCCGGGCGAACTCCACCCCGTCGCGGGTACGCACCGCCGGCATGCCGGCCAACCCGCGCGGACCCGCGCCGCGCAGCAGGGCCAGCAGCACCGTCTCGGCCTGATCGTCGCGGGTGTGCCCGACCAGCACGGTACGCGCCGACTGCGCGCGCGCCGCGCGTACCAGGGCGGTGTAGCGGGCGTCCCGCGCGGCCGCCTCCGGCCCACCCGGGCCGGCCACGACGACGTCCTCGATGACCACCGGGGCGAACCCCGCGCCGAGCGCCCAGCCCGCCACGGACGCCGCGCGCTCGTCGGAACCCTCCTGCAACGCGTGATCGACCGTCACCAGGCCCGCCCGCCAGCCCCGGCGGGGCGCCACGAACGCCGTGGCGGCGGCGAGCGCCAGGGAGTCCGCGCCGCCCGAGCAGGCGACCAGGGCCAGGGGCGAGCCGTCCGCTGCGGGCGGGAGCGCGGCGCCGACGGCGTTGCGCAGCTCCGCGACGGCGGGGTCGAGGCGCCCCATGCGACGCGTCAGCCAGCCTCGACAGGCGGCGGCGTCGCACCCACCCGGTTGACCCACTTCTGCGGGTCGGCAAGTTCGTCGAGGCGCGGCAGCGTCAGCGGCGACGTCCAGACCTTGTTGAAGCCGGCCATGCCGACCTTGTCGACGACCTGGTGGACGAACGTGCGGCCCTCGGCATACTGGCGCAGCTTTGCGTCCACGCCCAGCAGGCGGCGAATCAGGGACTCCACCGGGTTGGCGGTCTCCCGGCGGCGGTTGAATTTCGCGCGGATCTCGGCCACGGACGGCACCACATCGGGGCCGACGCCGTCCATGACGAACTCGGCGTGCCCCTCCAGCAGGGTCATCAGGGCGGTGATGCGGTCCAGCACGACCTTCTGGTTGGGTGTCTGCACAATGTCGAGGATCGAGCCGCGGCTGGCCGGGTCGCGGACCACGTCGGAGACCACGCCGATCGCGCGGCGGGCCCGCGCCACGAACTCCTCGCCCGTACCGGTGGCGTCGACGAACGCGGCGACCTCGCCGAGGAAGTGCCCGCGCAGCCACGGTACGGCCGTGAACTGGGTGCGGTGGGTCACCTCGTGCAGGCACACCCACAGCCGGAAATCGCGCGGGTTGGCGTTCAGCGACCGTTCGGCGTCGACGATGTTCGGCGCCACGAGCAGCAGCTGACCCGGGTCGGCGGAGAACACCTCGTACTGGCCGAGGACTTTGCCCGACAGGTACGCCAGGACGGCGCCGGCCTGCACCCCGGCGACCCGGGCACCGACCGCGTCGACGACGCCGCTGGGCTCGCGGCCGCTGGTCAGCCGGCCCACGAGCGGCGCCACGACCTCGCGCAGCCCGTCCACGTTGGCGTTGGCCCACGCGCGCCGGTCGACGACCCGTACGGGCGCCGGCGTGCCGGCCGGGTGAAGGTTCGTGTACTCCGCGACGTGCGCCGCGGCCTCGTCGGCGAGCACGCGCAGCTCGGCGACGACCGCGGTGGCCTCCTCAAGGGTGACCCGCGGCCCGGTTTTGCCCAGCTTGCCGGCCGTCGCGGCGGCAAGATCCCAGTCGACGAACTGCGCCATGCGCCCACGTTACCCGCACGGGGCCAGACCGACGCGCGGCCGACCGACGCTTATGGGCAGCCGCACGTCACGATGGCCGCGGCCGCGCTGTCGAGCGCGAACTGCCCCTGATAGGAGTCCTTGGCCTGGTCGGCCATGAGCGCGAACGCGAGCAGCCGCCCCTTGGCGTCCACGGCGAGCCCGGCCAGCGCCGTCACCCCGGTGAGCGTGCCCGTCTTGGCGCGGACCGTCCCGGCCGCCTTGGCACCCGCGCTGCTCGACCGGTACCGCTCGTAGAGCGTGCCGGAGTACGCCGCGACCGGCAGGCCCGTGATGAGCGACCGGAGGTGGGGCGCGTCGTCGGAGGCGGCCTTCGCCACGATCGCGGTCAGCAGGCCGGCGGACAGCCTGTTGCCGTGCGACATGCCCGACCCGTCGACCAGCCCGTACCCCTCGATCGGCAGCCCGAGTTCGACCAGGACCTCCCGGATGGCCTCGGCGGCGCCCGCGAAGCTGCCCGGCATCCCCTTGGCGAGCGCGACCTGGCGGGCCAGCATCTCGGCCACGATGTTGTCGCTGGTCAGAAGCATGCGCTCGACGAGACTGGCGATCGTCGGGGAGTGCACCTTGCCCAGTTCCCTCGCGCCCTCGACGGCCGCGCCGTTGCGGATCGTCACGGCACTCGCCGGCAGGCCCAGTTCCCGGGCGAACAGTTGCCCGGCCGCGAGGTCGGGCCGGTCGTAGCGGGCCGCGTTCGGCGCGGCGCTGGTCGCCTTGCGCCGGGCCCCGTCGGTCATCAGCGCCGTGATGTTGGCGATGTAGCCCGCCTTGAGGTCCGAGTCGTACCAGCCCGGCCCCGCCGTCGACCCGCTGAACGCCGAGTTGTCCACGATCACCCTCGTCGGGGCCTGGTCGCCGAGGGCGTCGGTCACCTGCTTGGCCAGCTTGTCCAGCCGGCCCGCGCCGGGGTACTGCATGTTCTCGTTCACCGCGAGCGCCGGGTCGCCGCCGCCCACGATGATGACCTCCCCGGGCGTACTCCCTGCGACGACGGTGGTCTCGATCCGGTACTGCGGCCCCCGCGCGGCCAGCACCGCCGCCGCCGTCACGATCTTCGTCGTGGAGGCGGGCACCGTCGCGTCGGCGGACTGGCGCTCGTACAGGCTGTCGCCCGTCGCCACGTCGACCACCGACGCGGTCACGTGCCGGCCGAGCCGCGAGTCGCTCAGCAGCCCGTTCACCCGCGCGGCAAGCTTGTCGGGGTTGGGCGCCGGCGCGTCGGCGACCAGCGAGCCGAGCACCGGCCCGCCGGCGGACGGGGGCAGCGGCGATCCGACCCAGGTCGGCCGCCCGGAGAGGTTCGCGCCGGCGCCCCCGCCGGCGGTCAGCCCGAGGACGGCGACGATCGCGGCCGCCACGACCCACCGGCCGCGGCGCGACTTACCGTCACCGGGGACTTCATCAGCGAGTACGCCCGCCAGGCGCGCGTCGGCACGCTCGCGGCCGGCTTCGCGCCCCCAGTCGGCGTCGTCCCGCTCGCGGGCCCGGTCACGCTCGTCCCAGCCGCGCTGCTCGAACCGCTCGGCAACCCGGCCGTACTCGCCGGGGGCCTGCTCATCCAGGCCACGGTCACCTAAGGCACGGTCACCAGGGCCGCGGTCGCCTGGGCCGCGGTCGCCTAAGCCGCGGTCGCCTGGGCCACGGTCGCCTGGGCCACGGTCGCCTAGGCCGCGGTCGTCGGCGCGGAAGGCGTCCGGCGGGCGGGCGGATGGGCGGTCGGCCGGCGGGCGGGCGCTCGTACGGCGCGGTGGCCCCAGCCTGTATCATATAAACAAATGGC
>JAEZGP010000646.1 GCA_023437285.1 Actinomycetes bacterium
GCCATGGCGCGCTGCTTGAGCTGCTCGAACTCCTCGGGGGTGAGCTTGCCCTCCGCCTGCAGCCGGGACAGCTTGTCGATCTCGTCGGCGGCCGAGTACCCGGCGGCGCGGCGCTGCTGTTCCTGCATCTCGGTGATCATGCGCTTGTCCTGCTCGGTCATCTTCGGCCGGACGATCATGTAGATCAGGATGCCGAGGAGCGGCAGAACCACGAGGAGGACGATCCAGCCCGCCTTGGCCCAGCCGGAAAGGTCCTCGCGGCGGAAGATGTCGGCGAACGCCGCGATGAACATCCAGATGAAGAGGAACCAGAAGAAGAAGGCGAGCATCGTCAGCAGTACGTCGCCGAAGTCCCAGTTCATGACGGCCTCCTCGCCGCGCGGCAATATGCCTTCAATCTAGTCCTAAACGGAGATTGTCTCCCCGTTTCGCTATTACCGTCTATAGGCCTAGAATGCGCGCCTTCTGGGCCTCGAACTCGGCCTCGCTGAGGATGCCCTGCGCCTTGAGATCGCTCAACTTCCGCAGTTGGTCGATCCTGGCGTCCATGTCGGGCGCCGTCGCCTGCGGCTGGTACGTGACGTCCTGCTGGTACGCGGACTGGTCCTGCGCGAACTGTTCCTGCTGGGCCCACCGGCCGGCCTGACGACGCGAGACCCGGTTGGACACGGCCGTCGCGGTGCCGGCGACGACCGCCGTGCGCGCGACCCCCCGGAGGAGTCCTGGCATGGCGAAACCTCCTTGATCAGGCCTCCGTGGCATCGAGTGCCGCGAGGACCGCCTGCACCGGGATCCGGCCGCCGGCGACAAGTTGCGCGCCGCCGCGGCGCAGGGCGGAGGCCAACGGCGCCGCCCACGTGTTCTCGTAGACGAGGATCGCGGCCGAGCTGCCGGCCTCGAGCGCGGTGCCGGCTTCGTCGATGTCCTCCTGCCGGAGCAGGCCGGAGGAGGCGCCCTCGAAAACGGCGAGGTCCAGTGCGCCGTCCCCGTCGATGTCGGCGATCTCGGCGCCCTCGACGGAGCCGTCGAGGTTCTTCTTCACGAACAGCAGGTCCAGTACGCGGATGATGCCCCGGTCGACCAGGTCGACGAGCAGGGGAAGCCCTTCGCCGGTCATCCGGCTGCCGGGGAACTCGATCACCAGGTAGTCGATCGGTCCCATGCCGTCTGGATCAGCCATGGCGACAATTTATCTCAATTCAGCTACTATCGGGCGGGTTTGCGCGCTTCCGTAGTCCGCCGCCGACCTATCCGTTCAAATAGGTCAGCACCGCCATGACCCGGCGGTTGTCGTCCTCGGACGGTGGCATGCCGAGCTTGCTGAGGATGCTGTTGATGTGCTTGCTGACCGCCTTGTCGGTGACGAACAGGCGCGCGGCGATCGCCGCGTTCGAGCGTCCCTCGGCCATGAGCGCCAGCACCTCCCGTTCGCGTGCCGTCAGGGCCGCCAGCGGGTCGGCCGGCGCGCGGCGGGCCAGCAGCTGCGACACGACCTCCGGGTCCATGACCATGCCGCCGGCGGCCACCTGCCGCACGGCGTCGACGAACTGGCGCACGTCGGAGACGCGGTCCTTGAGCAGGTAGCCGACGCCACCCGCGCGGTCGGCCAGCAGTTCGCGCGCGTACAGCTGCTCGACGTGTTGGGACAACACGAGTACGGGCAGGCCGGGCATGCGCGTACGGGCGGCGATCGCGGCCTGTAGTCCCTCGTCGGTGAACGTGGGCGGCAGCCGCACGTCCACGACGGCCACGTCCGGCCGGTGCGCCAGCAGGGCGGGCAGCAGCGCGGGGCCATTGTCCACGGTCGCGACGACCTCGCAGTCGAACGCCGTGAGCAGTCGCGTCAGGCCGTCTCGGAGGAGGGCGAGGTCCTCGGCGATGACAACGCGCACGGCAGCTCCATGGTCACGACGGTGGGTCCGCCCGGCGGGCTGGACACCGACATGATTCCATCGAACGCCGCGAGCCGTCGCTCGATGCCCCGCAGCCCGCCGCCGGCCTCGACGGTCACGCCGCCGCGGCCGTTGTCGCCGACCTGGATGGCCAGCCGGCCGTCGCGGTGCGCCAGGCGTACCCAGGCGGTGCTCGCCCCGCTGTGCTTGACCAGGTTCGTCAGGGCCTCCGCCACGGCGAAGTACGCGGCCGACTCGATCGGTGCCGGCGGCCGGCCGGGCAGGTCCACGTCGACGGCGACGTGGACGGGCACGGTCAGCGCCAGGGCCCGTACCGCCCCGTCGAGGCCCCGCTCGGCCAGCACCGGCGGATGGATGCCGCGGACCAGGTCGCGCAGGTCGGCCAGCGCCAGCCCGCTCGACTGGCGGGCCTCGGCGAGCAGCGCGGCCGCCGCCTCGGGATCGCGGGCCAGTAGTTCCTCGGCCAGGCCGATGTTCATGCTGAGCGACACGAGCCGGGCCTGCGCGCCGTCGTGCAGGTCGCGCTCGATGCGGCGCAGCTCGGCGGCCTGCGTGTCGACCGCGTCGGCCCGGGTGACGGTGAGGTGGCGCACCTGCTGGGCGAGCGCGGCCGACGGGGTGGGTCGCAGGAAGTAGCTGGTGAAGGTGGCCTCGATCCAGGTGAGCCACCGGGCCCCGGCCAGCCCGACGACGAGGAACAGCACGCCCATCGGGATGGTGAGCAGCGCCTCGACCGGATTGTCGATGGGCCAGAAGAGGCCGTACCCGTACCAGTCGACCACCGCGCGGACGATGATCGGGATGCCCAGCATGCCCTCCAGGCCGTAGACCGGCACGCACACGGCGAGCAGCCCGCACACCCCGCCCGCGAGAGCGCCGGGGATCAGCCACGCGAAGTCCAGCCAGGTCGCCGGGTCGCTCACCACATGCCGGAACCGTGCCCACCCGCCGTAGCCGGCGTCTTCCGGCACCGGCCGGTACGGCACCGGGATCGGTACGCCGGAGCGGGCCGCGAGCCAGCGGGCGAGGTTGGCCCGCCAGCGCACCACGGTGGTGACGATCGGGAACGCGACGAAGCCCAGCCCGGCGACGGGGATGAGGGCCAGCGACACCACGGACAGGGCGAACAGGACCGGGTTGACGGTGAGCGCGAGCAGCGCGACCGCCAGGCCCCGGGGCACCGCGGGCAGGCCGTCGCGCCACAGGGGCGACCACTCGTCAAGGCGGTGCCGAAGCTGTTGGGGGACCAGGCGGTTCATCCGAGCATTCTGGCCCGCCGGCGCGCCACCGGTCAGGTGTGCTGGCACCCGTACGACAGGGGTGGTGTTGGCACCACCGGGCGGTGGCGTTGCCACTCCTGTCTTTCGGCCGCCCGACGCCTGGGATGGAGGGGTCAGGTTTCGTCCGGAGAAGGGACCACGCTCGTGTGGGCAAGACTGCTCAGCGGCAGGCGGAGCAAGCTGGCCGTCCTCGCCGTCTGGTTGATCATCGCGTCGGTCGCGGGGCCAATCGCGATCAAGCTGTCCGAGGTGCAGGACAACGAACAGCTCGGGGCGCTGCCGGCCAGCGCCGAGACCGAGCGGGCCGCCGACCGGCTCGCCCAGGCGTTTCCCGAACCGTCCGCGCTCGTCGCCGTCGCCGTGTACGTCCGCGACGCCGGGCTGACGGCCGCCGACCGGGCCAAAGTGGAGTCCGACCGGGCGGCGTTCGCCGCGTACGCCCGGGGTGGTGTCGTCGCGCCGGCCGAGCCGAGCGCGGACGGTAAGGCGCTGCTGGTGGCGTTTGCGCTGGCCGGCGACGACGACGCGCAGGCCGCGGCCGTCGAACCCATCAAGCACCAGCTGACCAACGGTCCCCCCGACGGGCTGCGGGTGGCGCTGACCGGCTCGGCCGGCGCGGACGACGACCTGTTCGACGCGTTCGCCGGCATGGACGCCGCGTTGCTGCTCACCACGGCGCTCGCCGTGGCGCTCATCCTCATCCTCACTTACCGCAGCCCGGTGCTGTGGCTGCTGCCGCTGATCGCCGTCGGCGTGGCCAGCCAGGTGGCCAGCGCCGTGGTGTACCTGCTGGCCAAGCACGCGGGCCTGACCGTGGATCTGCAGAGCCAGAGCATCCTCACCATCCTGGTGTTCGGCGTCGGCGTGGACTACGCCCTGTTGCTGCTCGCCCGCTACCGCGAGGAACTGCGCGAGCACGCCGACCGGCACGCGGCGATGGCGCGGGCGGTGCGCCGGTCGTTGCCGGCCATCGCCGCGTCGGCGGCCACGGTCAGCCTGGGCCTGCTGTGCCTGCTCGCCGCCGACCTGCCGGCCACCCGCGGACTGGGGCCGGTCTGCGCGATCGGCGTGGCGGCCGCGTTCGTGGTCATGACGACGCTGCTGCCGGCGTTCGTGGTCCTGTTCGGCCGCTGGGTGTTCTGGCCGTTCATTCCCCGCGTGGGCGCCGCCGGCGCCGAGCACCGGGTGTGGCGTCGGGTGGCGGGCCGGGTCGGCGCGGCGCCCCGCGCGATCTGGCTGGTCACGGCCGCCGTCCTGATCGCGCTCACGGCCGGCATCGGCAGCCTCGGGCTGGGCCTGCCGGGCGACAAGTCGTTCACCAGGGAGGTCGGGTCGGTCACCGGGCAGCACCTGATCGAGGCGCATTACCCCGCCGGTACGGTCTCGCCCGCCCTCATCATCGTCCCCAGCACCTCGGCGACTGCGGCCGCCGAATCCGCGCGACGCACAACGGGGGTCGCCGAGGTGCTGGGGGCCGAGACGTCCGCCGACGGGCAGTGGACGCGGCTGCGCGTGGTGCTCGCGGACCCGGCCGAGTCCGACGGCGCCGTGGCC
>JAEZGP010000694.1 GCA_023437285.1 Actinomycetes bacterium
CTCCATCGCTGATGGCTCAGCGACGGAGCCCGACGACGCTCCCGGCCTGGACTTCCTGGCCGCCCGCCTGATCAACGGCCGCCTCACGGGCGGGCCGGTCGAGGATTCGGTCGACCTGGCCCGCATCGAGAAGGCGGTCCGGGAGATCCTCATCGCGATCGGCGAGGACCCCGACCGCGACGGCCTGGTACGCACCCCCGGCCGGGTGGCCCGCGCGTACGCGGAGCTGTTCGCCGGCCTGCGCGTCGACCCGCGCGAGGTGCTCACCACGTCGTTCGAGGCCGACCACGACGAGTTGGTGCTCGTACGCGACATCGAGGTGACCTCGACGTGCGAGCACCACCTGCTGCCGTTCACCGGCACCGCCCACATCGGCTACATCCCGGGCTCGGACGGTCGCATCACCGGCCTGTCCAAGCTCGCCCGCCTCGTCGAGGTGTACGCCCGCCGCCCGCAGGTGCAGGAGCGGCTCACCTCCCAGATCGCCGACACCCTCATGGACGCGCTGAACCCGCGCGGCGTGATCGTGGTGGTCGACTGCGCGCACACCTGCATGTCGATGCGCGGCATCCAGAAGACCGGTTCGCGGACGGTCACGTCGGCCGTACGCGGCATCTTCCAGGCTGACGCCAAGTCGCGCGCCGAGGCGATGAGCCTCATCCTCCACGCCTGACCCGTCGTCACGCCGGCTGCGGCAGGCTCAGCGGCGGCGGGGCCGTCGGCAGCGTCGTACTGCTGTCGAGGTTCGTCAGGCGGACCAGTTCCTTCAGGTAGCGCTTGACGACCAGGTCGGTGGCCTCGGCCAGCTCGCGACCCGTCTGAATGGCCTGCCAGAACTGGTAGAACTCGTAGAGCGCCGCGCTGCCGAACACCGCCGGCCCGATGATCGTCGGGGCGGTCGCCTCCGCCGCCTGCGCGGCGACCAGGGCCGCCACCGCCATGTCGATCGCCCGCGTGAGCACGTCGGCCAGCTTCCCGGTCAGCGCGCAGACGCTGTGCCCGATGCGCTGGTAGCAGT
Source organism: Actinomycetes bacterium (assembly GCA_023437285.1). Taxonomy (GTDB): domain Bacteria; phylum Actinomycetota; class Actinomycetes; order Mycobacteriales; family Micromonosporaceae; genus Luedemannella. Next base: position 1,019 of record JAEZGP010000694.1, read on the forward strand.
CGGCGACCTGGTTGAGCCACTCCTGGGTGCCGACGTGGGACAGGCCGAACAGCCGCAGGTGCTCCTGGAACGCCTCGGACGCCTGCCCCTGCCACACCGCGCGGACATTGATCTGGTTCTCCGCGAAGTTCTGGTTCACCGCCGCGCAGGCGCGACCGATGTTGGTGAACACGTCGGCGAGCTGCAACATCGCCGGCCAGTTACCCACGACCGGCTTGACGATCTCGGCGAAGATATCGATCGGACGGTCGCACCAGCCCAGCCGCGCACCGACCGAGGTGGCCTGCCAGACGAGATCGCGGCCCGACCGGGTGAGGCTGAACGGGTCGCGGGTCCAGTCGACCGGACTGGCGGCGAAGTCGCCGCTGTGATCCGGCGGCGGCCGCAGGTGGTCGCGGGGCCGCACCACGTCCGTGAACAGCGGCACGGGCGGGTCGAGCGGATCGTACCGGCGCGTCAGGTGCTCCGGATGCTCCGCACCGCGCCACGTGCGGTCCGTGCGGGCCGCCGCCTTCCGGTCGGTCTCCGCGTAGTACTGCGAAACCTTGATGAGCCGGTCGGCGACCTCCGCGCCGTGTAGGGCCAACGCCGTACGCAACTGGGTGTTGACCGCCTCGACGACGTTGTCGTGCGCCGGCTTGACCAGCGCGATCAGCGCACCGACCGAGGACACGTCGCGCCACGGCAGGTCGCGGTACGTGTGCAGGTAGTCGGCGCTGGCCCCCACGTCTCCGCAGGCCCGCAGCACCATCCTGGTCAGGCCGGGAAGTTCGCGCACCTCCACGGAGAAGGGAAGGTCGCGCACGTCGGTGTCGTAGGCCATCGTCGCCCCCCGTTACGGTCGGATGCCTCTTTGTAGGCCAGCCGACCGGCGCGGGGCAACGACGGATCGCAACCTGTGGATAACTCAGCGCACCCAGGCGAGCAGCCCCAGCCCGCAGCACAGGACGACGTTGGGCGCGAAGCAGATGAGCGCCCCCACGCGCGGCGAGCGAGGGGCCTTCCCGATCGTGAGATACCCCGCCACCCAGGCGATCACCGGGAAGGCCAGGCCGCACAGCGGCGCCCAGAACACGCCGCTCAACTCGTCCGCCACGCCCAAAAAGATGATCAACTGCATGACGAGAACGACGAGGGCGTACGCACCGTAAATGAGCGCGTTGCGCGGCCACGCTGTCGCGCGCTCCCCTTCCGGCGGCGGCGATCCTCCCGGCGTCGGCGCCGGCGGGGGACCCGCGAACCGTACGCTGCCCGGCTCCGCGAGCAGGCGATCCGCCAAGTCCAGAGTGGATGCTCCGGTCGCGCACGCCTCCGCGACACTTGCCGCGCTCAGGTCGCCGAGCGCCGCACGGGCGCCCGCGACCTCCGCGGGCGTCGGCGCCAACGCCGGTACGGACACCCCGTTGGCCGCGGCCACCTCCGCGAAGCGCGCCTGCTGCAACAACAACCGCTCCCGCAACGCCGGCAGCGTGGCCGGCTCGGCGCCCGCCCGGGCCGCCGCCACCACCAGCGCGGCCACGAGCCGGTGGGCCTGCGCCGCCTGAGCCAGAGCGGCCGCCCCATCGGGACCCGAATCCACCACGCCGCCAGCGTACGGTGTGGTCGGCGGTGGACCGTGATGGATACGGTGTGCGCGTGGCGGGCGATCCGGTCGTACTCAAAACGTTGGCCAGGCTGCGCCGCGCGGACCCGGCGGCGGCCCGGCTGGCTCAGGCCGGACTCAACGACCTGCTGGCCGAGGGCGGCCTCGCCGACCTCACCCAACACGACCTGCAGTCCTACCTGTGGTTCACCCTTCCCGAAGACGACGAGTCGCCGCTCACCGCCGCCGCGCTCGCCCGGTTCTTCGAACTGGCCGAACTGGAACGCTACGCGGGCATCGCCGAATCCGAGGCCACCCGGGACGTGCTGCGCACCTACGCCGAACGGGGCCGGGCGGCCGGGCTGCGGGCCGCCACCCGGGCCATGGAGGCCTCCGGCATCGTCCCGCCCGACCTGCCCGAACTCGACTGGGGCGAGACGATGGGCCCCGCCGAGGCCGCCGCCTACGACAGCATCGCCACCACCCTGGAACTCGCCCTCGCCACCGGGGACCTCAAACCCGGCGCGCGCGGCTGGCGCGTCACCCAGGCCCGGCTGACCCGCATCCAGCTCACCATGGCCCGCCACGGCGGGCCGCCGTTCATCGACCGCATCCGCGCCGAACGCCTGGAACTGTGGGCCGGCCATGGCGGTCAGGCCCGCCGCGCGCTCGCCAGCGCCACCCTCGGCAACGTGACCACCCAGCCCGGCGTACCGTCCGATGTGGCCGACCGCATGGCCCCCATGCAGTGGCTGCTCGAACTCGCCAACGGACGCCCCGGCGACACGCCCGGCGTCCCCCTCACCGTCACCGGCAACCTGGCGCGCCGCGTCGTCCAGGAGGCCGCCGAACGCTTCAACTGGTGGGACCTGCCGCAACGGCCGCCGCGCTCGGAAAGCGACATGTGGCGCCTCACCGTCCTGCGTACGGTCCTCACGTCCGCCGGTGCGCTACGCCGCGTCGGCCGCAAACTGCTGCTCGGCACCCGCGGCCGGGGCCTGCTCGGCAACCCGCTGGCCCAATGGCAGACCGCCACGGAGCACCTGCTCGCGTCATCGGGTTTCGAAGCGGCCGCTCAGGAGGCCGCGCTGCTGCTGTTGTTGCAGGCCGGCGGCATGGTCGAAATGCGCGAACTCATCGCCGAGGTCGCCGACGTGCTCGCCGGCTCCGGCTGGCGCGACACCGGCAACGGCTCACCCCCCGACGACCAGGACGTCAGCCGCGCGGTGTGGGCGTTCGTGCGCCGGTGCGAGCTATGGTCCCTCGTGGACTCCGGACGCGGGCCCGGCTGGTCGAGCCGGTTGCGCCTGTCGCCGGCCGGCCACCTCGCCGGGTACGCCGCTCTACGCCACCAGGCGTTGCGAGCCCGCGCGGGCTCAGAAGGGGAATAGCGCGTCATCCACAGGCCGTGTTCATCGGTGGCCGGACAGTGACGAACCGCGATACCCTGCCCTCGGCCAGCACACGCGAGGGGGGCGGACATGGGCGACGTTCACCACGACTGGGACACGTTGGCGCCCCGCCAGGAGCCCAGCCGCGACCTGCGGGTCAATCCGCGCGATGTTGGCGACGCCCGTGCGGTCGTCGACAAGGAACTCGCCGACCACCTCCGACCAAGGGCCGTCGAGCTGGTCCGCGACTGCGACGACGACCTGCTCACGTTCGGCCCCCGCTTCACGACCAGTGCCGTCTACGCGATGCGCGGCACGTACCAGGACGCACTCACCCAGACCCTGGACAACGTCCGCGCCTACGTCACCGCCTCGCAGATCCTCATCGAGGCAATGCAGAAGATCCAATCCGCGTACGCCTCGGCGGACGGCGCGACCAGCGACACCTTCGAGGGCGCGGTCAAGGCGGCAATGGAGCAGGCAAGAGGCGCGCTGGCCTATGAAAACCTCCAGCAGGCCAACCAGTACGTCTCCGACGTACCCGACGCCTCCTGGAACGGAAAACTGTGAGCGGGCAATCGACTGAGGCGGACGCCAAGAGCCGCCTCACGGAGCTGTGGGCCCGACTGGCGCAGGAAACCCCCGAGTCCGGTGCGGCGCAGGTGCGGACCTGGTTGGCGATCGACGGCATGTGCCGCCAGCACGCGGACATGTTGGAGACCATGGCGACGCGGCTGGCCGACACGTGGACACCGACCAAAGGCAGCGCGGCGGAGGCGTTCCAGGCTTTCGTGAGGCGGCTGGTCGGGTCGATGCGGTTGACGGCGCAGGCCGCGTACCGCAACGGGCTGAACGTCGACGCCTTTCACCAGGGCCTGATGGAGACCAGGGCGGGCGTGGCCGGCTTGATGGCGGAGTTCGAGCGGCGCGAAGCCGCGGAGAAGGCACGCGCTACCGGCGGCATCGCGGGTTCGACGAAGACGATGGCCTCGGCCGGCTGGCGCCGTCAGCTCGCCGATGAGGCGGCCACCTTGGTGGCGACCTCCGACGCCACCGCCGACATCGCGATGCGGGTTGCTCAGTTCCCGCAGCGCTACGTTGTTGGCCTTGACCGGTTTGCCGGTCAATCGGGTGACCCGTTGAGCGGCATGGGAGGAGGCGGTTCCGGTCCCGGGGGTTCGAATACGGCGCCGGCTGGCCGGGATGGGGCGGCCTTATCACGGGCTGATGAGCCCGATGGTGCGAGTGCGTCAGACCAAGGGGCGCCGGTGCTGGCGGGTGAAGCAGTTCCAGGACCAAGCTCCGGGTCTGCTAGTGGCGGCGGTTGGCACGCGCCGGGCAGTTCGGACTCTCTCGGTCGTTTTACTGCTCCGGGCGGTTCCTCGGTTGGGGTCCCAGGGGGCCGACCAGTCGGCGGGCTCCCCGCTGGTCCGGGTGATCCTGGCGGAGGGGCCGGGTCTTCGGGGCGTGCAGGCGCTGTTCGGTCCGGCGCAGCCCCCAACGCAGGTATCGGCTCACATGGCGGTGGTCCGGCCGGGTTAGTGGGTGCGCCGATGATGCCCGTGACAGGTGGTATGCCGAGTACCACGCGTGACGGCACTCGCATTGGTCGGCCGGGTGGGGTGATCGGTGGTCAGCGAGGTGAGCGCCCCTACGACCCGGACGACCCGTGGACGGTGGATGCCAAGGGGGTTGCACCGATCATCGGCGTTCAACAGACGGACACAGCCGATGAGCCTGACGGGGTCCTTCCGCCTGGTGTTGTGAAGGTCAAAGGATGGCCTAGGTGACCGCGGCTTGGGGGTTCGATAGGCGGCGCCGTCGCATGCGGGGACGAGTGCGGCCATGGTTGGCGTGCGCGCTGACCGGTTGGTTAGTCGTGCTGGTAGTGCCACCCGCTTCGGCGGCGGCGATGGACAACATCGACGATGGCCAGTGGTATGTGCAGTCCTTGCGGTTGCGGGAGGCGCATCAGATTACGCAAGGGAAAGGCGTCACGGTCGCGGTGATCGATGGCGGCGTGGGTCGGCACGCTGACCTGGCCGGCAATGTGCTACCGGGCAAGGACGCGCGCCCTGGTACTGCTGAGCCAGACGCCCGCATTGATGAGACCGGACATGGTACGGCGATGGCGGGTCTGATCGGCGCGCACGGTCGCGTGTTGGGAGTGGCGCCGCAGGCAACGATTCTCCCTCTGAAGTACAAGAGTCCGTCGACCCCGTTTGGTGAGATCGAGACCTCGCTCAATTGGGCGGTGGCTCAGGGCGCCAAGGTCATTTCAATATCACAGGGTTACACGACGGCGGGTGTATCGGACAGAACGGCCGTGGAGAACGCCATCGCGGCCGATGTCGTGATAGTTGCCTCTGCCGGCAATGCCGATACCAGCACCAGGGTGGAGTACCCGGCGGCGTACCCCGGCGTTGTGGCTGTGGGAGGTGTAGACCGCAACGGTAATCACTCCAAGGTTTCGGTTCGGGGATTCGCGCTGGTGCTGTGCGCGCCGGCCGAAGATATTTCGTCGACGGCGCCTGGCGGCAAGTACCGGGTCGCCTCTGGGACCAGCAACGCGACGGCGCTGGTGGCTGGTGCGGTTGCGCTGGTGCGGGCGAGGTTTCCCGAGTTGTCCGCTCAGGAGGTGGTTCACCGGTTGACGGCTACAGCCGACGA
>JAEZGP010000625.1 GCA_023437285.1 Actinomycetes bacterium
CCACGGCAACGGGCCGAGGTCCTGGAGAGCTACCTGCGGGGTCAGGTCGCCGCCCTGGTCGGCGCGGACCCCGACCGGCTCGACGCGGCCGCGCCGCTGCTCGCCGCCGGGCTGGACTCGCTCGCCGTGGTCCAGCTCAAGCACCGGCTGGAGGCCGAACTCGGCCTCGTCCTGTCGCTGCCGGAGGTGCTGGCCGGCGCCACCCTCGACGCGACGGTCCACCGGCTCGCCGGCCAGCTCACCGACCGCGTCGATGAGCCGAACGCCGCCGTGGCGGGCCCGGGCCCGGACCACCCCGCCGGGGAACTCATCGCGCCGATGTCATACGCGCAGCGATGGATGTGGTTCCTGCAACAGCTGGACCGGGACGCTACGGCGCACACCATCGCGGTCGCCCTGCGGCTGCCGGGGCCGGCGGACCTGCCCGCCCTGCACCGGGCCCTGGACGCGCTGGTGGCGCGCCATGCCATCCTGCGCACCACGTTCCCGGACCGCGACGGCGGTCCGGTGCAGCTCGTCTCGCCGACCGGCCGGGCAGCCTACCGCGAACACCAGGCACGCGACCTCGACGACACCACGCTGGCGCAGGTGCTGGCCCGGGCCGCGCGACGCCCCTTCGACCTGCAGTCCGGGCCGCTGCTCCGGGTGGATCTCTACCACGGCAGGTCCAGCGACGTGCTGCTGATCGCGGTGCACCACATCATCACCGACTTCTGGTCGCTCACCGTGCTGGCGCGCGATCTCGGTGCCTTCTACCGCGCGTACGCCGAGGGCCGGGAGCCCGCCGTTGACCGGCCCACCCACACGTACACCGACTTCGCGCGGTGGCAGATCTCCGTGGTGGACGACCCGGCGCGGGCGGCGCGGCTGACGTCCTACTGGGACCCGATCGTACGGGCGGGACTGCCGAGGCTGGCCCTGCCCGGGCTCACGGAAGGGCGTCGGCGCCGGTCGGATCCGGGCGGCGCACGGCACTTCACGGTACCGCCGGCCCTGGCCGGCCACCTGCGCGAGCGCGCGGCGGCGGAGTGCACGACGCTCTATGTGCTGCTCCTCGCCGCGTTCCAGCTCGCCCTGCACCGCCTCACCGGTCAGTCCGAGCTTGTCGTGGGCACCAACGCGGCGGGCCGGACCCGGCCCGAGTTCGGCGAGGTGGTCGGTTGCTGCACCAACGCGGTGATGGTCCGCAGCAGTACCACGGCCGACGAGCCGTTCCGCGCGTTCCTCGCGCGGCCCAGGCAGGGGGTGATCGGTGCCGTGGAACACCAGGAGTTCCCGCCCACGTTGCTGGCGGCGCGTCACGGGCTGCGCCGCGGCTCGATGTTCGACGCGCTGTTCTCGTTCAACCAGCCGCTCGACCGCGGCGACGACCTGGCGGCCGTCGCGCTGCTCGGACCGGTCGGGACGGCGCGTTCGCTCGGCGGGCTGCCCATCGAGCGGTTCCCGCTGCCCGTCGCCGCTGGGGCCCTGCCGATCGAGCTGACGATGGCCGAGGTGGACGGCGTCCCGCACGGCCTGCTGCGCTTCCGTGGCGACGCCGTCGACGCGGCCACGGCCGACCAGCTCGTGGCGCGGTTCGTCGCGGTGCTGGACGCCGTCGCCGCAGACCCCGGGGCCACGGTCGCCGCGCTCCTGCGGCACGGCGACGACGGCGCTCAGGCGCGACCGACCACGGCCAGCGCCGCCTGAATCTCGCGCGCGAGGACCGCCGATCCCTCGTCCTCCAAGGCCCAGTGGCCCGCGTCGAGTTCGGCGGTCAGCAGCGTCGCGGTGGTCTCCTCCTGCCACAGCTTCAGGTACCGCGCCTCGCAGTTGGGATCCTCCGCGCCGCGCACGGCGAGGATCGGCACCGGCAGCCGGGGTGCGTCCGGCCGCCGCACGTAGCTGTCGAACAGTTCCCAGTCCGCGCGCAGCGCCGGCTCGATCATCTCGAGGAAGTCGGGATCGTCCAGCAGGGCCGCCGGGGTGCCGCCCATGTCGGCGGTCTGGGCGATCAGTTGCCTCGTCGGCAGCCGACCCATGCCGGTGTCGAAGATGAGCCGCGGCGGCAGGCAGCTGCACACCACGAGCAGCCGCGGGTCGCGGCACGGCGCACGTACCAGGTGTTGTGCCACCTCGTAGGCGACGAGCGAGCCGGAGCAGTGCCCGATGAGCGCGTAGTCACCCTGGAAGGCCGCGTACCCGTCCCGACGGGCCAGGTCGGCGAACTCGGCGACGAGGGTGTCCATCCGGCGGTGCGGACGCTCGCGCAGGCGCTTGCCGTGCCCGGGCAGGACGGCGGCGGTCAGCGCCACGCCGTCGCGGCGGAGGACCGCCCGCAGCGGGTTGTAGACCGTCGAGGCGGCTCCCGCGTGGGCAAACGCGAACACCTCGAGGCCACCGTCCGCCCTGCGGTACGGGAACCAGTTATCGAACCCTGACATCAGCCTGCCTCCCGCGACGCCACTGCGATGCTGGTCAACCAGTCAATCGGAGTGCCGGTACGGGCTCCTGTCGAGTGTTTCTGCGACAGCCGCGGGCCCGGGCCGCGACCCTAGCCTTCCGGTATGGCAGAGCCTGCCCAGGCCGAGGCCGGTACGCGGGCGACTGCCCCCGTGCCGCCGCTGACGCCCCACGAAGAGTCCATGGTCGAAATCTGGCGGGAGATCCTCGGCCGGCAGGACATCGGGGTCTTCGACGACTTCTTTGACCTCGACGGCAACTCGATGCACGCGATCCGGATGATCGGTCGCATCCGCGAGGAGTACGGGGTGACCATCCGAGCGGTCGACTTCTTCGAGTCGCCCACCGTGGCGGCCCTCGCCGCCGCCGTGGCCGCCCAGGCGCCGGCGCAGCGACCGACCATCAGCCGCCGGCCGCCCGACGCCGAGCCGGTCCTCTCCTTCGACCAGCAGCGGCTGTGGCTCGTCGACCAGCTCGTCCCCGGCGGCGCGTACAACGTGCACGGACGCCGACGGCTGCTCGGCCCGCTCGACGTGCCCGTCCTGGAGGCCAGCATCCGCGAGATCATGCGGCGTCAGGAGGCGCTGCGTACCCGGTTCCCGGACGTGGACGGCGAGCCGCTGCAGGTCGTGGACGAACTCGACGAGAACTGGCGGCTGCCGGTCGCCGACGTCAGCGACGCCGAGGACCGGCTCGACGCCGCCAAGCGGCTCGCCGACGCCGACGCGATGACCCCGTTCAACCTGGCCCAGGGCCCGCTGCTGCGGTGCCTGCTCGTCCGGCTGAGCGACACCGACCACGTGCTGGGCATCACCGCACACCACACGGTCTGCGACGACGGCTCGGTCGGCCTGTTCGTGACGGAACTGTCCGCGCTGTACCTGGCCGGTGGCGACCCGGGGCGGGCGGACCTGCCCGACCTGCCCATACAGTACCGGGACTTCGCGGTCTGGCAGCAGGAATGGCTCGCCGGCGAGGCCTTGCAGGGACAGCTGGAGTACTGGCGCCAGCATCTGGACGGCGCGCCGGCGCAGCTGACGCTCCCCTCGGCCGAGCGGCCACTGGCCTCGCCCGGCGCGGACGGCGGCCGCATCCGGTCTGTGCTGTCCATTAACGACACCGCCGAACTGCACGCGTTGTGCCGCGCGCACGACGTGACCTTGTTCATGGCGCTGCTCGCCGGCCTCGCCTCGGTCCTCGGTCGCTGGTCGGGGCAGAGCGACGTGGTGATCGGGGTGCCGATCACCGGCCGGACCGACGTCGGCACGAAGAACCTGATCGGGCTGTTCTTCAACACCATGCCGATCCGGGTGGGCCTGTCCGGCGACCCGTCCTTCACCGAGCTGCTCGGCCGGGCCCGGGAGGCCGCGCTGGGCGGCTACGCCCACGCCGACGCGCCGCTCGACCTCATCGTGCGCCACGTTCGACCCGTCCGCAGCCAGGGCCGCACGCCGCTGTTCCAGGTGGTGCTCAACGTGGTCGACCGGGCCCGGATCGACGCCGGCCTCGGCGACGTCGCCGACGAGCCGATGGACGGGCCGGTCATGCCGAGCAAGCTCGACTTCGTCCTCACGGCCCGGGAACTGGACGGTGCCGTCACGATGGAGCTGGAGTTCGACGCCGACCGCTACGACGAGGCCCGGATGGCGACCCTGCTCGACGAGGTCGGCGACGTGCTGCGGACGGCCTGCGCCGAGCGGGCCGCCGACGCCGCGCGCGTCGCGGGCTGAGGGCGGTTGTCCGGATGACCGCGCGAACGCAGGAGCTGGACCGCCGCTGGCTCAAACGGTTCGGACCGCGCGACGACGCCGCGATCCGGCTGCTGTGCTTCCACTACGCCGGGGGAAGCGCGAGCATGTACCGGCGGTGGCCGCTGCTCATGACGCCGTCGGTCGAGCCGATCGCCGTGCAGTTGCCCGGCCGCGCCGACCGGTTCAACGAACCGGCGTACCACCGGATGGCGCCGCTGGTCGATGAGCTGATCGAGGTGGTCGAGCCGCTACTCGACCGGCCGTTCGCCTGCTACGGCGTCAGTATGGGGGCCCGCGTGTCGTGGGCGTTGGCCCACGCCCTGCGCGAGCGGGGCATGCCCATGCCGCTGCGGCTCTACGTGGCCTGCGACGCCGCTCCGCTGACCGACAACGGCGTGTGGAAGTGGGAGGGCCGCGAGGACGGCCTGGAAGGCTACGTCCGGGAGATGGGCGGCACGCCGCCCGAGGTCCTCGCCGAACCTATGCTGCTGGCGGCCCTGCTGCCCACGCTGCGGGCGGATCTGACCGTGCTCAGCACGCATGGCTTCCGCCCGGCCCGGCCGCTCGACCTGCCGATCCACGCCTTCTGCGGCGTCGATGACATCGAGGCCCCGCCCCGGCGGATGCGCGACTGGCAGGCCGAGACGTCCGCGCGATTCGTGCTCGACACGATGGCGTGCGGACACTTCTTCGACGCGGACACCGAGCGTCAGGTGATCGACACGATCGGCCGGGACCTCACGGCCGAGGACCGTTCGGCCCCCGGATCGCGTGACACGACAGCGCCTCGGCCCGGCCCATAGATTCTGGCCAGCCGCACTCGTACAGCTGCCGCGCCGCACACCGATGACCCGACGTGTCGGTTCGAGCATGAAAGCAGGGGGCACGCCGGTGGGCAACAGCAACGTCGAGGACATCTACGAACTCTCGCCGCTCCAGCAGGGCATGCTGTTGCACAGCGCGCACGATGGCGCGACCGACATGTACCTCAGCCAGCAGACCTACCTGGCCGAGGGGAGCCTGGACCCGGAGATCCTCATCGCGGCGTGGGAGGCCGCCGTGCGTGCGCATCCGGCGATGCGGACATCGTTTCACTGGGAGGGCCTCGACCGGCCGCTGCAGGTAGTCCACCGGGAGCTGCCGCTGCCGGTGAGCCACCACGACTGGTCCGACGTGGACAGCGAGCAGGTGTCGAAGCGTCTTGAACAGCTACGGGTCGACGACCGCGCGACCGGCTTCAACCTGGCCGTCGCACCGCTACAGCGGCTCAACATCGTCCGGCTCGGCACCGACGCGCACTGCCTCGTGTGGACCTATCACCACCTGCTGATGGACGGCTGGTCCGTACCGATCTTCATGGCGGAGGTGCTCGCCCACTACCGCCGGCTGGCCATGGGCACGCCACCCCCACCGCCGGCGCCGCCGTTTCGCGACTACATCGCCTGGCTGCAGCGCCAGGACCCGGCGGCGACGAAGAGCTTCTGGACGCAGAACCTGGCCGGCCTCAAGCCGAGCCACCTCGCCCCGTTGCGGCCCTGGGATCCGCAGCGCGGCACCGGCCCGGTGGACCGGCGGTTCGTGAACCTTCCCGAGTCGGTCGGCAGCGGGCTGCGGCAGGCGGCCGTTCGCCACCGTGTCACGTTCGGCACCCTGGTCCAGGCCGCCTGGGCGATCGTGCTGGGCCGCTACACAGGAGGTTCCGAGGTCACGTTCGGCTGTGCCAGCTCGGGCCGGCCGCCGGAACTGCCCCAGGTCGACCGCATGGTGGGGATGTTCGCCAACACGCTGCCCGTACGGGTCGCCCTGCCCACTGACGGTGATCTCGGCACGTGGCTGCGGCACATGCAGGGCGAGTACGCGCGGATGCGCCAGTACGAGTACACCCCGCTGGCCGACGTCAAACGCTGGGCCGGTGCCCCGGGTCAGCAACTGTTCCAGAGCCTGCTCGTGCTGGAGACCTACACGTTCGCCGCCGAGACCGGTGGTTCGGGGGCCCGGCTGGCCATCCGCCGGGAGAACCTGTACGACAAGATCAGCTTTCCGTTGACCCTCACGGCGGCACCGGGTCCGGTGCCGGAACTGCAACTGCTGATCCACCGCGAGCGGTTCGACCCCGGCTTCATCGACGACGTCCTGGCCCGACTGGACGCCACCTTCCTGGCGTTGGTGACGGCCGAGCGGATCGGCCCCGTTGTCGCGGCCGCCGGCCCCCTGGCCGCCGACCCGGACAGCGCCGCGCCGGCCGTCGACCCGGTGACCGAACACCCGCCGACGCCGCCGGCCGCGCCGTCGACCGCGCGTGAGGACGCCATCGCGGAGATCTACCGCGACATTCTCGGCCTGACGGAGGTCGACGTCACCGCGAGCTTCTTCGAGCTGGGCGGCGACTCCTTCGACGCCGTACGCGCCATCGGTCGCATCGACGGCGCGAGCCTCGGCCTGCTGGCCGCCCACCCGAGCGTGCGTGCCCTGGCCAGCGCACTCGACAGCGACCCGGCCGACGAGACGGACGACGGGCTGGACGGCGAGATCGCCGAGCTGGAGCGGCAACTGTCCGCGAAGCGAGCCGAGCGGGCCCACCGCGCGGCGCCCCACCAGCTGGTGCCGGTCCCCCGCGAGGATGCGATGGTCTGTGCCCGCCAGCAGGAGGCCCTGTGGTTCATGAACCAGCTGGAGCCGGCCTCGACGAGCTACCACATCCCCTTCGCGCTGCGGCTGCGCGGGCCGCTGGACGTGGCCGCCCTGGAGCGGGCCCTGCACGGCCTCGTTGTGCGACACGAGGCGCTGCGGACGCGGTTCGTCTCCCACGGCGGCCTGCCGCGCCAGGTGATCGATCCGCCGCCCGCGACGCCCCGGCCGCTGCCGGTGACGCGGTTGCGCGCCGCGCAGGTCGTGCGGTGGGCGACGGACGAGTGTGACCGCCCCTTCGATCTCGCCGCCGGCCCCGTCTTCCGGGCCGCGCTGGCCCGCACGGCCCGCGACGACCACGCGCTGGTCGCGGTGTTCCACCACATCGTCGCGGACGGCTGGTCGACGCAGGTCCTGGCCGGCGAACTGGCCGAGCTGTACGCGGCGGAGGTCGCCGGGCGGGAAGCCGGGCTCGCGCCGCTCGACCTCCAGCCGGCCGATCACGCGGTGTGGCAACGTCATTGGCTGGCCAGCGCGCAGGGCCAGCGCCAGCTCGACTACTGGCGCGACACCCTGGCCGACGCGGCCACCGTGGACTTCCCCGCCGACCGGCCCCGGCCCGCCCAGCCCACCTTCCGCGGCGCGACCATCGGGCGGCGGATCCCGCTGGACGTGGCCGCCGCGGCCCGCGACTTCGCGCGCGAGAACCGGGTGTCCCTGCTGGCCGTGCTCCAGGCCACGCTGCTGACGGTCCTACACCGCTACACCGGACAACGTGACCTGCCCATCGGGTCGCTCTTCTCGGGACGTAGCCGGCCGGAGATCGAGCCGCTGGTGGGCTTCCTCGGCAACACGGTCGTGCTGCGCACGCCGCTGCACGGCGACCCGACCTTCGCCGACCTGACCAGGCAGTGCCACAGTACGGTTCTCGGCGCCACGACGCACCAGGACGTGCCGTTCAGCGTGGTCGTCGAGGCGCTGCGGCCCGACCGGATGGCCGGCCGCATCCCGCTGTTCCAGGTCGGGCTCACCCTGCTCCCCCGGGGCATCAGCGGGGTCACCCTGCCGCTTCCCAATCTCGCCGTCCGACCGATCGACGTGCCGGAGCGCTACGCCGCCTTCGACATCTCGGTGGACCTCGCCGACACCGCCGACGGCCGCCTCGACGTGTCCGTCGAGTACGCCACGGACCTCTTCGACGCCGACCGGATGCACCGCTTCATCGACCACTACGCCACGGCCCTGGGCGAGTGCCTGCGTTCCCCCGACGGGCTCGTCAGCGAGATCAATATCCTGACCCCCGCCGAACGCGACCAGCTCCAGCACGGCTTCGAGCCGCGAGGGCGGCTGCGCGGCCTGCGGCGGCGCGTACGCGCGGCGGCCCGCCGGCTGGGTTCCGGCCGGGCGATCCGGGCCGACGCGGCGCACCTGCTCGTCGCGGCCGCGGCGGCGCGTACCCCCGGAGCC
>JAEZGP010000722.1 GCA_023437285.1 Actinomycetes bacterium
GCCGGGGCCGAAGGGCGTACCGGCGCCGCGCGGCGCTTCCTGGCCGATCAGGGTGGGCAGCCCGACCATCTCGACGGTCTGGTCCACCTCGGCGGCGTCCAGCGGGTCAACGTGCGGACCCGGATAGGGGATCGGGGTGGAGCGCTGCGCCGGCACCGCCCACGGCGCGGCGGAGACCAACGTGTCGGCGTCGTCCAGATCGTCCGGTTCGGGGCGACGGTGACGGCCGGCCCTGCCCGGATTGCGGTCTTCCACGACGGTCCTTCCGTCAGCCGGCGGCCGTCACCCGCACCGCGAGCGGCGGCGAGGCGGGGCCGAGGTTCACGCTGTCGTCGACCGCGCGCGCCAGTACCTGCTTCGTGTCGCGGGTCGCCGTGAACGTATAGGACCAGTACGTGGTTCCGGTCGCCGGGTGCCAGGTGCGGCCGTTGTTGAGCGACACCTCGACGGCGGCGACGCGACCGTCGGCGTTGTCGGCGGCCGTGCCCTGGATCGTGACCTCCTCGCCCACCTTCGCGGTCAGCCGCTTGGGCCAGGTCACGGCGGCGGTGGGCGGCGTGACGTCCGTGGAGGCCGTCGCCTCGACCATGCCGTCCATCAGCGTCGTGGGCTGCACGCCCATGTCGGCGAAGAGGTTGATGGTGGCCTGCTGCAGGCGCGGGTCCGCCGGTTCCTGCGCGCCGTCGTGCTGCGGGTCCAGGGCCCAGGCGTACTGGATGGTGCCGGCGCTGAACACCAGGGCGCCGCTCTTGGCCCGGTAGAGCGTCATGTGGTGGGTGGTGGTGCCCGGCGTGACGAGGCGACCCTCGTCACGCAGGTATTCCGGGGTCTCGCCGACGGTCGTGGATAGGTGGATCAGGCCCTCCGGCCGGTACCCGTTGTCGAGGTCCTCATTGGACTCGTACCCGACGGTGTGCGGCGCCAGCGTGACCGTCTGCCCGGCGGTGAGGGTGGCCAGGCTGGTGTTGCGCCACAGCCGCAGCCGGCCCTCGGCCGTGGACACCTGCAGGGCCAGGTCGGTCGAGTTGGCCACGTACGCGGTGCCGGTGAGGGCGTTCTCCGGTTCGCCGACCGTCGCGCGGTCGGCGAAGCGCATATCGCGCCAGGTGCCGGTCCACTCCTTGCTCGGGTCGATCTTCGCGTCCGCCCAGGTCTCCTTGTAGCAGACCAGGGTCCGGTACGCCGTCTTCGTGCCGTCCTGGCTCGGCTCCCAGCGGGTACGCCAGTAGACCTCGTTGCCGCTGAAGAACGCCAGGTGTACCCCGGCGTCGCGGGCCGCCTCGACGTGGCTGCGCTGCTTGCCCGACCAGTACTCGTCGTGGCCGACCGACAGGAACACCTTGTGGTTCTTCAGCAGCTCGCCGCGGCGGTCGGAGTCGACGCCCGTCGTGTACGTCACGTCGTAGCCGTTGCGCTCCAGGAAACGGATCATCGGGTACTCGTTGGCGAAGAAGAAGTCCTGCCCGCGGTTGGCGCCGCGGGTCGCGAACGGCCGGTTGTAGGACAGCTTGTACGCCCGCCCGTGCGCCTCGCCCTGGTAGAAGCTCGACCCGCCGTACGCGTTGTAGGCCTGCCAGGACGTGTCCGAGGTCTGGAAGACCATCGCCGCCTTGCTGCTGTCGTCGCGGACCACGAAGATGATGTGGCTCGAACCGCCCGTGTCCGGGCGGGTGAGCTTCGCCAGGTAGACGCCCGAGACGGCATCGGCCGGCACCGTCCACGACGCCGAGACCGACCAGTTGCCGCAGTCCATCAGCTCGGTGGCCGGGTCGGTGAGGCACAGCGGCTGGCGGCGGGCCTCGATGGTGCCCCGGTCGAGCGAGGCCACCTTGCGGGCGCCCGCGCCGCCGTACCACCCCACCCGGTAGATGTCGACGTCGAACGCGCTGGCCTCGGTGTCGACCTTGAAGTCGATGCGCTCGCCGAGGTTCACGCTGATGTCGGTCGCGTACCCCTGGATGGACGCGTCGCCGGCCTTGTCGATGTCCCATTCCGGGGCCCGGCCGCCCGACCAGGCCGACGAGTCGACGTCGCGGCGGGTGTTCTCACAGACGATCGAGTTGGCCTGCGCGCACGGGTCGTCGGCGGCCAGCGCCGGGACCACGACCAGTGTCGTGGCCGTGACGCCGACCAGCGCGAACGCCGTGACGAGCAGCCGTGCCTGGCGCAGCAGTCCCCGCATCGTGAGCTAACCGTCCTTCGTGCTCGTGGTGTTACCAGGGGTTGCGGGTGGTGTGCCCGCGGGCCGGGTCCGTTGGGAGGATCATGATGCCGGTGTCGTTCTCGTCCGGTTCGTCGTGATCGGGTTCGGTGGACAGCGGCGGCCACTGCGGCGGCACCGGTGTGCTCGGCGCGCTCGGCGCGTTCGGGTAGGACGCGGCCGACGCGGTGGTGCGGAACGGCGACACCGGCCCGACCATGGTGACCTCGTCGGACGCCGGCAGGTCCCAGTCGTCGGCCCGGGGCGGGTCCTCGAACGTGGTCAGCCGCACGGGCGCCGGTCCCGCCGGCCGCTCGGCGGACTCGGCCCGCTCGACCTCCTGGGCGCGGGCGGCCGTGCTGCGGTAGAGCGTCGCCGGCGGGGCGGGGTTGGTGGCGGCGCGCTCGCGCAGGATGCGCGCCATGGCCAGCCCGAACAGGAAGATCGCGGTGAGTACGAGCGCCAGCACGCCCAGCGTGACCGGCCCCGCGTAGGCGCCGAAGCCGGCGCGCAGGTAGGTGATGTGGCTCAGCGCGGCCGGACCGAGCAGCACGCTGCTGGTGGTGAGGGCGGCGACCGCGACGGCCAGGGTACCCACGGTCTCGGTGGGCGTACGGGTGCCGGGCCGGTCGGCCGCGTCCGGCCGCAGCAGCGGTGTCAGGGCGGCGCCGAGAGCCAGCGCGGCCCCGCCGACGAGCAGCAGCGCCTGCACGGCGCCGGGGGAGTGCAC
>JAEZGP010000750.1 GCA_023437285.1 Actinomycetes bacterium
GCCAGCGCGGCGAGCACGTCAGCGACGCCGCCACCACGCAGCCGGCCCCGTCCGGCGCTCGGGTTGAGCAGTACGGCGAGGTGCCCTGACACCTCAGGTGGTTTCGTCGTAGCGGTTACGGTTCCAGCCCTCGCCGTCGACCGGTGACACGGGTGTCGGGTCGTCGATCGAGGACATCTCGTCGTCGGCGAGGTCGGCGTACTGGCTGTTGCGGCCGCGGCGGCGGTCGTTGAGGTACGCGAACCCGACCGCGGCGAAGTACAGCACCGACATGCACAGCGCCAGGATCGTCATGTTGAACGGGTCCGGCGTGGGCGTCACGATCGCGGCGAACGCGAACATGAGGAACACCGCGATGCGCCACCAGCCCAGCAGCCGCTTCGCGCTGACGATGCCGACCATGTTCAGGGCGGCCACGAGCAGCGGGAACAGGAAGCCGATGCCGAAGTAGAGCATCATGGACGTGACGAAGTCGAAGTACCCGCCGATGTTGACGATGCTCGTGAACTGGTTGCCCAGCCCGAGGAAGAACGGCAGGCTGCGCGACACCACGATGAACGCCAGCACGACGCCCGCCGCGAACAGCGGCGCCGCCACCGCGGCGAACCCGTACGTGTAGCGACGCTCGCGCTTGTGCAGGCCCGGGGCGATGAAGGCCCACAGCTGGTAGAGCCAGATCGGCGCGGCCAGCACCAGACCGATGTAGAGCGCCACCTTCAGGTTGACCATGAAGGCCTCGAGCATCACGGCCTGGCTGAACTGGCAGTCGTTCGTCGGGCTGTTCGCCGTGGTGTAGTCACAGTAGGGCTCGGTAATGAACGTGACGACCTGATCGGCGAAGAAGAGGCCGATCGCCATGCCGATGACGACCGCGACGCTGGCCTTGAACAACCGGTTACGCAGCTCGCGGATGTGGTCGATGAGGGACATCTGCCCCTCGGCCGCCCGCTGGAACTGGCTCGGACCTTTGCGGAGTGCCACTGCCGGGCGCGAGGATCAGTTGTTGTCGCGCACGCGCTGGACCGGGTCCAGCGGCGAGGCCTGATCGTCGGCCACCGTCGGCGGCAGCGGCTTGTGACCAGCCTGGGCATCCGCCTTGGCCTGCACGTCGTCGTCGGCGAGACCGCGGGTCTCGGCCTTGATGATGCGCAGGGAGCGGCCGAGCGAACGCGCGGCGTCCGGCAGTCGCTTGGCACCGAACAGCAGCACCAACACCACCACCAGCACGATGATGTGCCACGGCTTCAATGCGCCCATGTTGCCGACCTCCCAGCTGTTGAACCGTCGACCCCACCCATCCTACGTACCTGTGGGGTGACGTGGCACCGGCCGCGTGGCCGGCTGACGTCGAGCAAGTCTGCGCGACGGTGGTCGGAGCGTCAACCAACCGAAAGTAACAACTTAATGTTTCGAACGCTTTGCGGACAGGGTGCGCGCCAGGCTGGCCTCCAGGTCAGCCGTCCGCTCGGCCAGCGCCGCGACGCTGCCCTGCAGAGACTGTGCCGATTCGACCCGTTCGCGCAGCCGCTCGCCGGCGTGCCGCAGCGCGACCAGCCGGCGCGGCAGCGGCGCGCACACGGCGGCGAGCACGACGAGGCCGACCAGGACGACACCACCCACCAACCACCAGACCACGCGGCTACCCTACCCGGCGGCCCGCCGGGTTAAGCGCCGTACGCGGCCAGGGCGGCGCGCGCCTCCCGGCGCACCTCGGCGGCGAGTTCGGCCGGTGCCACCACGGACACCTCCGGCCCCAGGCCGAGCACCAGCCGCCGCGCCCAGGCCAGGTCCACCGCGCGCAGCGACACCAGCCAGCGCTCCGGGGACTCCTCCACGACGCTCTCGCACGGGTAGTACTCGGTGATCCACCGGGCCCACCGGCCGACGCTCAGCGTGATCAGGGGCATGTCCGCGGCCGGGCGGAAGACGCCCTCGCGCAGGTCCTTGGGTGCCGCGCCGGCCGGCACGACCGCCGGCTCGGCCAGCTCGGTGTGCTCGTCGATGCGGTCGAGGCGGAACAGCCGCACCCCCTGGGCGGCGCGGCACCAGCCCTCCAGGTACGCGTGCCCCTCGGCCACGACCACGCGCATCGGGTCCACGACCCGTTCGCTGACCCGGTCGCGGTTGGCGCTGTAGTAGCGCAACCGAACCGCGTTGCCCCGCTGCACGGCCGCCCGCAGGTCCGCCAGGCGCTTCGTCGTGTTCGGCGGCAGCCGTACGGCCACCGGCAGGTCCGTCGCCGCGTCCCCGGCCGCCGACTCGATCTTCGCCAGGGCGCTCTCCACGGCCGCGCGGTCCTGCGCGCCGGGCAGTTCGGCCAGCATCCGCAGCGCCACCACCAGCGCCAGCGCCTCGTCCTGGGTCAGCCGCAGCGGCCGGTCGATGCCCGCGTCGTAGGTGATGGTTACCCGGTCGCCGTCGAACGCCATGTCGATCAGGTCGCCAGGGCCGTAGCCGGGCAGGCCGCACACCCACAGCAGCTCCAGGTCCTCGCGCAACTGCCGCTCCGTGACGCCCAGGTCGGCGGCCGCCTCCGCGATCGCGATGCCGGGCCGGGCCAGCAGGTAGGGAACGAGGTTGAGCAGGCGGCCCAGCCGGTCGCCGCCGGCGGCCGTCACGACGGGACCCCCGCGGTGCTCGGCACGGCCCGCGCGCTCGGCACCTTCGGCGGCTGCCCACCGTCCTCGGCCAGGTCCTGCAGGCGGGCCACGACCGCCTTGCGGACCTCGTCGGGCTCCAG
This sequence comes from Actinomycetes bacterium, assembly GCA_023437285.1. GTDB lineage: Bacteria > Actinomycetota > Actinomycetes > Mycobacteriales > Micromonosporaceae > Luedemannella. Next base: position 2,741 of record JAEZGP010000750.1, read on the forward strand.
CACCGTCACGTCCGCGCCATAGCGCACCAGCCAGCCGGCCAGCCCGTCCGCCTCGGCGTACGCCAGGGCCAACCGGTCGCCGTCCGGGTCGGACGACAGGTGCTCGGCGAACCGGCGCACCCCCGCGGCCCGGCCCGGGCGGACGAGCACGACGGCCCGACCCGGATGCTCCTGCGGACCGCCGCTCCAGTTGGCCACGTAGTTGATCAGGTTCGTGTCGGCCGGCGGCCGGTATGCCCCCGGCAGGCCCACGAGCGCCACCGGCCCGACGATGCGGGAGAGCCGGAAGCAGCGCGGGGCGTCGCGGTCGCGGTCGTGACCGACCACGTACCAGCGGCCCCGCCAGCACACCACGCCCCACGGCTGCAGGCGGCGGGTCATCGCCGCGTCCTTTTCGGGGATCCGGTAGTCGAAGCGGACCTCGCGGCGCTCCCGGGCCGCGGCCTGCAACGGCCCGAACGCCGGGTCCACGGTCACCACCGGCTCCACCCCCAGGGTGGCCTGCGGGTCGACGTCCACGCCCGCCGCGCGCAGCTTCAGCAGGCCCGAGCTGGCCGCGGCGGCCAGGCCCGCGTGCTGCCACAGCCGGGCCGCGATGCCGACGGCCGCGGTCTCCTGCGGCTCGAGGTGGATGTCGGGCAGCGCGTACTCCCGCCGGGCGATGCGGTAACCGGGCTCGGTGTCGAACGCGCTCGCCGTACCCGTCTCCAGCGGTACGCCGAGTTCGCGCAGCTCCGCCTTGTCCCGTTCGAACTTGCGCTGGAACGCCTCGTGTTCGCGGCTGTCGTCGGCGTTGTGCTCATAGCCGGGCACGGTGGCGGCGATCTGCGCAGCGGTGAGGAACCGCCTGGTGGACAGCAGGCAGATGACGAGATTGACCAAGCGTTCAGTCCGAGTCCTGGACACGGTAGCGACGCTAGCAGGATCACCGCCGTGGCGTGGGCTAGCGTGGCGCCGTGGTGCGCTGGCGTGAGGGAACCGTGACCGCGGTGAAACGGCGATGGACCGGGGCGGTCGAGTTGGAGGTGGCGCTCACCCGCCGCGATCCGGCCGACCCACCCGCCGTACGGGCGGTGGCCTATCCCGCCCTGGTGGGCGACCCGGTCGCTGGCGACCGGGTGCTGCTCAACACCAACGCCCTGGCCCTGGGCCTGGGCACCGGCGGGTACGCCCTGGTGGTGGCCCTGCCCGACCGGCTGCCGCCCGATCCGCCCCGGGCGCCGGGCCACGTCGTGAAGGCCCGCTACACGCCGCTGCAGGCTATCGTGCTGGCCGCCGACGAGGAGGACTCGCCGCACCGGGCGGCGCTGGCCGGCGCCGACGAGCTCGACGGGCTGCCCGTGGTGACCGCGGACCTGCACTCGGCGCTGCCCGCCATCCTCGCCGGGGTGCGCGCCGACGCGCCGGCCGCCCGGGTGGCGTACGTCATGACCGACGGCGGCGCGCTGCCGGCCTGGTTCTCCCGGACGCTGGACGCGCTGCGCGGCGACCTGTGCGGCGTCGTGACGGTCGGGCAGGCGTTCGGCGGCGACCTGGAGGCCACCAACATCCACAGCGGCCTGCTGGCCGCCCGGCACGCGCTGCGCGCCGACGTGGCGATCGTCAGCCAGGGCCCCGGCAACCTCGGCACCGGTACCCCGTGGGGGTTCTCCGGCACGGCCGTGGGCGAGGCGGTCAACGCCGTCGCCACGCTCGGCGGCCGGCCCGTGGGTTCGCTGCGGATCTCCGACGCCGACCCGCGCGAGCGGCACCGGGGCGTGTCGCACCACAGCCTCACGGCATACCACCGGGTGGCCCTGGCAGCGGCGGACGTGGTGGTGCCCGACGGCCTGCCGGCCGACCTGGCCACGGCGGTCGCGGCGGCCCTGGC
>JAEZGP010000713.1 GCA_023437285.1 Actinomycetes bacterium
GCGTCGAGCTGTCCGCCGGCATGCTGCGGCGCTGCGCGGGCCGCCTGCCGGCCGTGCGGGCGGACGCGGCCCGGCTGCCGGTGCGCGCCGCGTCGGTCGACGCCGTCATCGCCGTCATGGTGCACACCGACATGCCGGCGTACCCGGACGTGCTGCGCGAGGTCGCCCGAGTGCTGCGGCCCGGCGGCGTGTTCGTGCACGTGGGGGTGCATCCGTGCTTCTGCGGCGGGTTCGCCGACGCCACCGACCGCGCGGCGCTCGTCATCCGGCCCGGGTACCGCGACGTGCACTGGACCAAGGACTCCTATACCGACCAGGGCATCCGCGACAAGGTGGGCGCCGCACACTGGCCGCTGCCCGTGCTGCTGCACGCCTTCCTCGACGCGGGGCTCGCCCTGGAGCGCTTCGCCGAGGGCGGCGACCCGACCCCGATGACCCTGTCCGTGCGCGCCCGCGCCTAGGGCCGGGTGCGGTCGCGCTGGCGCGGGGAGTACTGCAGGCGGAACGCCTCCGTGCCCTGCTTGGCGGTGCGGTGGATGAGCATCGTGGACAGCGCGTCGTCGTCGCCGCTCAACTCGCTGCCGGCCAGCCAGGAGTCGAGGTGCCCCGGCAGGTTGAAGCACAGCCGGTACGCCTCGCTGCCGTCGGCGGGCACGGCCTCCCAGGCCACGGCACGGCGGCCACCCTTGTGCAGCAACCACACCTGATGCGTCGGGTTGCGCCGGGCGTACGCCACGAACGCGTTCGTGCCGCCCGGCCCCAGGGCGGTCATCGCGAGGGGGAACGGGGCCGGCGGAAAGGCCAGCAGCACTTCGTCGTCGCCGCCGCGGACGAGCCGCTGGCCCATCTTCCACGCGATCTCCGTGAGGTATTCGCCGACCGGGTCCCACACCGGGTCGGCGCTCGTGACCGGCAGCGGCCGCTGCGTCGTCTCCAGGGCCAGGCGCACGTGGTGGCGCAGCACCGCCTGTGGCAGCGGATGCGCCGACGCGAACTCCTGCTTGACGTGGGCGGCCAACTCGAGCACGGCCGCCGCGGCCCGCTGGACGGGGGCACGTAACCATTCGAACGCCGGGCCGGACAGGTCGACGAGCGAGATCCCGTGGGCCAGCGCGTAGTTCTGTGCCCCGGAGGAGAATCCGGACGTGGAGAACAGGGCGTAGGAGTACCGGTGGCGCCGGTGCGCGCGCCCCGTACCCGGCGGGGGACCGACGTTGTCGTTGACGTCGGTGACGACGCCGTGCGCGTTGCGCACCTCGGGCAGCCCGGTGACGACGGAGCGGAAGCGCGCCTCCACGAACAGGCGTACCGGCAGCGACAGCGGCACCGCGAGGGCCAGCTCGCCGAGCGTGTCGGCCGGGTGATCGGCGCCCCGGCCGCGCACCATCAGGCCCTGGCCGGACCACCGCAGGTCGACCGGGTCGTCGCTCTCATCGAGGAGAAGCTCGTACCCGCCGCGTCGCAGCAGCCAGGCCAGGGCCTCCTCGAGCAGGTACCCACGGAGTGCCGCCTCCGTCGTCATGCGCAGCAGCGTAGTGACGCGCCGCCGCGTGCCCGACCGGCTGACCGGATGATCTCTACGAGGCGATCAGGTCGTTGCCGGGTGCCGAACAGACGGCGCCGCCGGCCATCTGAGCCGGCGGCGCCGTCATGCGTATGCATCTCTGGGCCTACTGGGACGGCTGCGGAACCTCCGGGTTGCAGTCGACCTTCGGGTTCACCCCGACGTAGTTCAGCGGACCAGCGACGATCGTGATAATGGTGTTGCTGGTCTTGGCACAGTTGGTGTCATCGCCCTTGAAGTAGCCGCGCTGAGCAGCGGCGATTACCCCGATAATGAGCCACAACACCAGGATCACCGATCCGACGCGCACGTTGGCCTCCTGGTTGAAGGTCCTCCCGGGGGTGGGGGACACTTGCTGATACCCGTTGCCACACCACGCCAATCCTGTGCGCCGGACCCCGATCACGTGGCGCCCCAACGGTTGCGGCGCCACGCGCCGTGGTTGGCCTGTCGCGGAGATTGGCCCTGCGTACCGAATCCGGCTAATAGTTCGGTACGCGAGTGCCCTTGGCGAGGTCAGCGATCACCTAGGTGGCGATGGCGAGCGCGAGGGGAAGCACCGCGCCGGCGCCGGCGCGGCGCAGCGCGCGGGCCGCGAGCGCCATGGTCCAGCCGGAGTCGACCAGGTCGTCGACGAGGAGTACCGGCCCGTCGAGGGCGGCGAGCGCGGCCGTGAGCGCCGGGTCCGGGGCGAACGCGTCGTGCAGCGCGCGGACCCGCTGGGCGCTGTTGACGCCACCGGGTGCGGGCGGGGCGTTCGACGCGAGCGTGCCGAGCAGCGGCAGCCGGCCGACGGTCGCGACGTGCGTGGCGACGCTGCCGATCAGCGCCGGGCGGCGCCGGGAGCCGACGGCCACGATGCCGGCCGGACGTTGGGGCCACGGGTCGTCGCCGCGCGCCCAGCCGGACAGCACCTCCACGATCGCGGTGAGCAGCGGGTCCGGGGCCGGGCCGTCGGGTGCCCCGTCGGCGAGCAGGTCGCGCAGCCGGGTTCCCCAGCCGAGGTCGGTCAGGCGGCCGACCGCGCGGCCGGGCAGGGTCTGCTCGTCGGCGGGGATGCGGCCCGACAACGCGATCCCGACGGCCGCGAGCCCGGTGGGCCACATGCGGCGCGGCTCGATGACCACGCCGGCCCGGCCGAGAAAGGCCTGCGCCGCCGACAGCGCCGCCGGGGACACGTCGGCGGCCAACCGTGGGGGAGCGCACCGGTCGCAGCGTCCGCACGGGGCGGCGCCCTCGTCGTCCAGGCACCGGCGCAGGAACTCCATCCGGCACGTGGTCAGGCGCGCGTACGCGCGCATCGCGTCCTGCTCGTCCGTGCGCGCGGCCGCGACCCGCGCCAGGCGCCGCGCGTCGTAGACCCAGGGGGTACCGGTGGCGACCCAGCCGCCGCGCACCCGACGTACGGCGCCGTCGACGTCGAGCACCTTGAGCATCAGTTCCAGGCGGGCCCGGCGCAGCTCGACCCGCGCCTCCAGCGCCGGCGTCGACAATGGACGGTCGGACAGCTGCGCGAGCACCGCGCGCACCTGCTCCTCCGGCGGGAACGCCAGGGACGCGAAGTAGCGCCAGATCGCCTCGTCCTCCGGCCCGGGCAGCAGCACGACCTCGGCGCTGGCCACCCCGCGACCGGCGCGGCCGACCTGCTGGTAGTACGCGATCGGGGAGGGCGGGGCGCCGAGGTGTACGACGAAGCCCAGGTCGGGCTTGTCGAAGCCCATGCCGAGCGCCGACGTGGCCACCAGTGCCTTGATCTTGTTGTCGAGCAGGTCCTGCTCGGCGGCGCGGCGCTCGGCGTCCTCGGACTGCCCGGTGTACGCGGCGACCACGTGCCCCCGGGCGGCGAGGAACGCGGCCGTCTCGTGCGCCGCGGCCACGGTGAGCGTGTAGACGATGCCGGAGCCGGGCAGCCGGTCGAGGTGCTCGGCCAGCCAGGCCAACCGGTGCGCGGGGCCGGGCACGTCGACGACGGACAGCCGCAGCGAGTCCCGGTCAAGGCCGCCGCGCAGCACGAGCGCGTCGCCGAGTTGTTCGGCCACGTCGGCGGTCACCCGCGCGTTGGCGGTCGCGGTCGTGGCCAGGACGGGTACGCCGGCCGGCAGGTCGGCCAGCATGGTGCGCAGCCGGCGGTAGTCGGGGCGGAAGTCGTGACCCCAGTCGGAGACGCAGTGCGCCTCGTCGACGACAAGCAGGCCCGTGGTGGCGGTGAGCGAGGGCAGCACGGCGTCGCGGAAGTCGGGGTTGTTGAGCCGCTCCGGGCTGATGAGCAGCACGTCCACCGCGCCGGCCGTGACCGCCTCGGTGATCTCGTCCCACTCGTCGAGGTTGGCGGAGTTGATGGTGCGCGCGTGAATGCCGGCCCGGCCGGCGGCCTCGACCTGGTTGCGCATGAGCGCCAACAGCGGCGACACGATGACCGTGGGCCCGTGGCCGCGCTCGCGCAGCAAAGCCGTGGCCACGAAGTAGACCGCGGACTTGCCCCACCCGGTGCGCTGCACGCACAGCACCCGTTCGCCGTCGAGCAACGCGGCGATGGCGCGCCACTGGTCGTCGCGCAGCCGCGCGCCGGCTCCGGCCAGCTTTTCCAGGACGGCGGTGGCCCGCTCGCGTACGTCGGTCACGCGCTCAGTCCTACCACCCGCCCCCGTCAGGACCGCCCCTCGCGGTCGCGGGCCACCAGCCGGGTGGTCGGCATCGGCGGCGCAGGCAGCGGCTCCCCGTCGTAGCCGTGCACGGTGCCGAACCGGTCCGACGCCGTCCCGTCGCCCCACGCCTCGCGGGCCGCCACGATGTCGTCGTGGGTGCGCCCCACGAAGTTCCACCACATGACCAGCGGCTCGGCGAACGGCTCGCCGCCGAGCAGGAACAGCCGGGCGTCGCCGGCGGCGGACACGTCCAGTAGGGACCGCCCGCAGCCCAGGTAGAGCAGCTCACCCACGCCCACGGGCGTGCCGGCCACGTCGGGGCCGCCGGACATGGCGATGACCGCGTACTCGAAGGTGGGGTCGAGGGTGAGCGTCGCGGACCCGCCGGCCGCCAGCGTGAGGTCGACCCCCACGAGCGGGGTGTACGCGCGGGCGGGCGAGCGCAGCCCACCGAACTCCCCGACGACGACCGTGGCGGTGAGGGCCCCGTCGCGCAGGGTCGGCAGGTCGGCGTGGTGGTCGAACACGGCCGGCACGTCGCGCGCGTGCGCCGGCAGCGCCCCCCACAGTTGCAGCCCGTGCAGCACCGGCGGGTGCTCGGCCGGCGACTCCTCGGAGTGGGAGATCCCCGCGCCGGACGTCATCAGGTTGAGCTGGCCGGGGCGGATGAGCTGGACCGAGCCGAGGCTGTCGCGGTGCAGGATCTCGCCGTCGAGCAACCAGCTGACGGTCTGCAGCCCGGTGTGCGGGTGCGGGGGCACGCGCATGCCGGGCCGGGACGAGACGTCCTCGGGTCCGTAGTGGTCGAGGAAGCACCACGCCCCGACCATCCGGCGGGTGCGCTGCGGAAGCAGCCGGCGCACCACCGTGTAGCGCCCCAGCGGCACGTCGCGACCGGGCAGCAGTTCGGCGACGGGGTTCGGCGCGACGTCGGTCGTGGTTCCGCAGGCCACCTCGGCCGGATCCCGCTCGGTGTTGCTCATGTTTCCAGGATGTCATCAAGTCGATCCATCACTGAGTGGCGGGGAGGTGGCCGCTGGTTAAAGATGGGTGACACCGCATAGCCGCCTGGGAGCCGACCGCGATGACGCCACTGAGACCGACCGACCCGACCTACGTCGGGCCGTACCGGCTCGTCGCGCGCCTCGGCTCGGGCGGCATGGGCCTGGTCTACCTGGGCATCTCGCCGCTGGGCGACCGGGTCGCGGTGAAGGTCATCCGGCCGGAGCTGGTGAACGGGCATGACGTGCGGGCCCGGTTCGCCACCGAGGTCAACCACATGCGGATGGTGTACGGCACGCGGGTCACCCGGTTCGAGGGCGCCGGCCTGGACGAGGACCGGCCGTGGCTCGCGGTCGAGTACGTGCCCGGCCTCAACCTCATGGAGCACATGGAACTGCGCGGGCCGATGGGCCTGCAGGACGCCGCCATGCTGGGCGCCTGCCTGGCCGACGGGCTGGCCCGCATCCATGAGGCGGGCCTGGTGCACCGCGACCTGAAGCCGCGCAACATCCTGCTGGGCCCCGACGGGCCCAAGATGATCGACTTTGGTCTGGCCATGCTCACCGACGGCGAGAACCACCTCGACGAGTCGGGCCTGCTCGTCGGCACCATCGCCTACATGGCGCCCGAGCAGGGCTTCAGCGACGGTCAGGTGTCCACCGCCACCGACATCTACGCGCTCGGCGCCACCCTGGTCTTCGCGTTCAGCTGCCACCACCCGTACCCGACGGAGCGAGGGCTGGCGCTGCTCAACCGCATCACCGACCCGTACGATCCGATCGACCTGTCCGCGGTGCCGGACGAGGTGGTCTTCCTGATCGGGGCGATGCTGTCGTACGAGCCGGCGGACCGCCCGTCGCTGGACGCCGTGACACGCCGCCTGCTGTCGGTGGCCACCGCGGACGGTCGCAGCATCGAGCAGGCCCGCGCGGACTTTCTCGCACACACGTACGTGGAGCCGAACCGCCCCGCCGAACCGCCCCGCCCCACGCCCGGCGATGAGCCGTTCGACGACGATCGCACGATTCTGGCGCGCTTCGCCTCCTGAGGTCACCTTCGGGTCGCCCGACGGCTGTGTCAATGTATGGCAAAAATTGTGACGTTTGACCAAATCTGGGCTATTACCTGCACTTCATACTGGTCGGGGCTACGCTGCCCTCGAATAAGGAATATTTCGGGAATGTTTCCTTAATCGGAAAGGAAGTTCAGCATGAGCAGAGCAACGGTGAGGCTGGCCGCGATGGCCGGCGCCGCAATCTTCAGCGCCGGACTGCTGAGCACGCCGGCCGCCGCCGCGCCCGCGGACGCGGCGCGCGACGTGACACGGGTCGAGACGGTCGCGCCGCCGGCCCAGTGGTGGAGCGACCACCGCCGGTTCAACCACAACCGGTGGGACCACAACCGGTGGTGCGACCGCTACTTCGACCGCTGGAACCGGCGCGACTGGGGCCGCGATCGCTGGGGTGGGTGGCGCGACAACTCCTGGGGCCGGTGGAACCAGTGGCAGCGCGGCGCCTGGTGGCACTGCTTCGGCGACCGCTGGGGCGGCGGTGGCGGTGGCGGCGGCGACTGGGGCGGCGGCGGTGGCCACGGTGGCGGCGGCCACGGTGGTGGCGGTGGCCACGGCGGCGGTGGCCACGGC
>JAEZGP010000004.1 GCA_023437285.1 Actinomycetes bacterium
CGAGCTCCGGCGGGCCGATCACCTCGATATCGGCGTCGAACCGGCCGAGCAAGGCCGCGAGGCCCGGCCATGACCAGGCGCCCATACTGACGCGGCACCGGTCCGTACCCAGCTCTTCGACGAGCGCGTCGCCGGCGTACGTGGAGACCACGGCGGCCGGCAGGTCGAGGATCACCTCGCCGCGACACGGCCATTCGCCGGTGCGCTGAAACCGGTTGGCGATGAACGTCGCCACGTCGCCACCGGGCAGCTCGCGAGGGGTGAAGCGCGGCCCCGTCGGGGTGCGCGGGGTGATCCGGTCGACCCGGAAGGTGCGCCAGTCGTCGCGGTCGAGGTCCCAGGCGACGAGGTACCACCGCCCGCTCCAGGTCACGAGGTGATGCGGGTGCACGCGCCGCGGTGGCGCCGCGGCGTCCGCTCCGGCGTAGTCGAAGCGCAGTGCCTCGCGGGCGTGGACGGCGGCGCTGAGTGTCACGAGTACCTCGGGCTTGACCTGCGGATTCGACCATGGCCCGGCGCGTTCGACGTTGGTGACCCGCAGCGCGTCGACGCGGTGGCGCAGCCGCGCGGGCATGACCTGGCGGACGGTCGCCAGGGCCCGCGCAGCGGCCTCCTCGATGCCGGCACCGGCGGTGGCCGCCGTCTGGAGCGCGACGGCGAGGGCGATGGCCTGCTCGTCGTCGAACAGCAGCGGCGGCAGGTCCGAACCGGCGCCGAGCCGATAGCCGCCGTCCGGGCCCTTCGCGGCCGCGATCGGGTACCCGAGTTCGCGCAGGCGGTCCACGTCGCGGCGGACGGTACGGGGGCTGACCGCCAGCCGCTCGGCCAGCAGCGCCCCCGGCCAGTCCCGGCGAGCCTGCAACAGGCTAAGCAGTGCGAGCAGTCGCGCGGATGTCTTCGGCACGTCGCCAGTATCCGCCGCAGAAGAGGACAGTTCCTGACCGCTTCCGCTGCAAGAGTTTCCGTATGACGATGACAACCGAACGGTCCGACCTGATCGCCGAACTCGCGACCGCGCGCGCCGCCCTGCTCAACACGACCCGCGGCCTCACCGACGAGCAGGCCGCCCAGCGGCCGACGGTCAGCGCGCTGTGCCTGGGCGGGCTGGTCAAGCACGTCGCGGCCACGGAGGAGCACTGGCTGCGGTTCGTCGTGGAGGGCCCCTCGGCGATCAATTACGACCTGCCCGATGGCGTCACGTGGGCCGACATCGAGGCCGGTACCGCCCGCGAGGTGCCGCAGTGGCTGATCGACCACCAGGCCGGCTTCCAACTGCTGCCCGGCGAGACGCTGGCCGGGATCATTGACCGCTACGCCGAGGTCGCGGCGCACACCGAAAAGGTCATCGCTGACATCCCCGACCTGTCCGCGACGTACACATTGCCGGACGCGCCGTGGAACCAGCCGGGCCAGACGTACAGCGTGCGCCGTGCGCTGCTGCACGTCATCGCCGAGACCACCCAGCACGCCGGGCACGCCGACATCCTGCGCGAGTCCCTCGACGGCCAGACCGCGACCTGAACGATGACCATTCTGGACGCCCGCGCGCTCAACCGGGCCACCCTCGCCCGCCAGTTGCTGCTCGACCGCGCCGACCTGCCGCCGCTCGACGCCGTCGCCCACCTGTGCGGCGTGCAGGCGCAGGAGCCGCAGGAACCGTACGTCGGCCTGTGGTCGCGCCTGCCCTCGTTCGACCCGGCGGCGCTGTCGGACCTGCTCGTCCGGCGCGACGTGGTGCGCACGCACCTGATGCGCTGCACAATGCACCTTCTCGCCGCCGACGACGCCGTGGCCTGGCGGGCCCGCCATAACCCGATGCTGCGCCAGCGGATCTTCGGCGCCTTTCGCCGCGAGCTCGACGGAGTCGACCTGGAGAAGCTCGCCGACGCGGGCCGGGCGGTGCTGGCGGACGGCGAACCGCGCACGATGGCCGAACTGGTTGGTGCGGTCGCCGAGCACTGGCCGGCGGTGCCACGGCAGGCCCTCGGGGCGACGCTGGTCATCGTCGCCATCCCCATGGTTCAGGTGCCGCCGCGCGGACTGTGGCGCACGAAGGCGGGCGTGCGCAACCTGCCGCTCGCCACGTGGCTGGGCCGCGACATCGATCCGCTCACCTCGGACGATGTCGCCGGCCGGGAGATGGTGCGGCGCTACCTGGCCGCGTACGGTCCGGCCGCCACGGCCGACGTGCGCGCCTGGTCGGGGGTTGCCGGGCTGCCGGCCGCCGTCGCCGCCATGCGCGACGAGCTGGTCACGTTCCGCGACGCGCGCGGTCGGGAGCTGCTGGACCTGCCCGACGCCCCCCGTCCCGACCCCGACACCCCCGCACCGCCACGGTTCCTGCCGGCCTTCGACAACGCGATCCTGGGGTACGACGACCGCGGCCGGATCATCGACGACGCCCACCGCGGACTGTCGGTCGCCGGCGAGCGCGTCGTGCTGGTCGACGGCCGGGTCTCCGCGACCTGGCGCGTCGAGGCCGACGCGGTTGTCGTGTCACCGCTGCGCCCCTTCACTCGGGTCGAGCGGACGACCGTCGCCGACGAGGGTCGGCTGCTGGCACTGTTCCTCTCCGACAACGGGAGTGACCGCGTCCAGATCGGGGAGCGGTGACGCCTACCTTGGTGCGCGGTCAGGAGGGGACGGCGCGGGTTCGACGATGTAGCGCCTGGCCAGGAGGTACGCCGGCGGGACGAAAGCCACCGCGCACAGCCAGCCGGCCACCACGTCGCTCGGCCAATGTACGCAGAGCGCGACTCTGCTTACCCCCACCAGGCCCGCCCAGGCGATCATGCCGGCCGCGAGGGCGGCGCGGGACCAGGCGCCACGCGTCACCGGCCAGAGCAGCATGCCGACCAGGAGAGCGCCGGTGGTGGCCGCCATCGTGTGCCCGCTGGGAAAGCTGGGCGCCACGACGTGGACGAAGGACTCTGGCGGGCGGGGTCGGTAGACCAGCAGCCGCAGGGCGCGGAACACGAGCTGGGAGACGAGCACGGCGACCGTCACCGCGATCACCTCGCGGCGGCGGCCCGACCGTGCTAGCACCACGACGGTGACCAGCCAGATGGCCAGCGCGAACACCGTGCTGCCCGCGTGCGTGATGACGCGCCAGGCCGCGATCCAGCCGTCGTGCGCCAGGCCGAAGGCGTACAGGCTGGTGTTGACGAACTTGTCGAGCGTGGCGAGCGGGCTCCACGAGGTCTCCACCGCGAACGTCAGCGCGGCCAGCGCGAACGCGCACCCCGCCGAAACCGGCAACCACCCGCCGCTGCGCATCCCGCGATGATCCCATGGCGGGCTGCGGCGGCGTGCGGCCGCGCGGCGGGCCGTGCGAGGCTGGTCCCATGGCGGCAGGTGGGACGGGCGGCGAGCTGGCCGAGAGCGTACGGATGATCGAGCGCGCGGCGGGCGGCCTGGCGACGGCGAGCGTCGCGCGGATGGACGACGTCCTGCCCTGGTTCCGCGAGCTGCCCGCCGACCAGCGCGCCTGGGTCATGCTCGTGGCGCAGGCCGGCGTGCGGTCCTTCGTGGAGTGGCTGCGCGAGAGCGGTCGGGAGGCGGGCGGCACCCAGGAGGTGTCCGACGAGATCTTCGACGCGGCGCCCCGGGCCCTGGCGCGCTCGATCAGCCTGCAACAGACCGTGCAGCTGATCCAGGTCACCATCGACGTGGTCGAGCAGCAGGTAACGCGGCTGGCCGCGCCGGGTGAGGAACGCGCGGTGTCCGACGCGATGCTGCGCTTCTCGCGGGAGGTGGCGTTCGCGGCGGCGCGGGTGTACGCGCGGGCCGCCGACTCGCGCGGCGCCTGGGACGCGCGGCTGCAGGCCCTGCTGGTGGACGCGCTGTTGCGCGGCGACTCCGCCGACGAGCTGGCCAGCCGGGCGGCGGCACTGAACTGGGGTGACGCGTCGCCGATCGCGGTGGCCGTGGGGCGCTCACCGGGCGGGGAGGCCGCGGCGGTGCTGCACGTACTGCACCGGCTGGCCCGCCGCATCGGCGTGGATGTGATCGGCGGCGTGCACGGCGACCGGCTGATCCTGGTGCTCGGCGGCACCCACGACCCGGTGCACTGGACCGAGCGGCTGCTGGCCGCGTTCGGGGAGGGGCCGGTCGTGGTGGGGCCGCCCGTACCGAGCCTCGATGAGGCGAGCGAGTCGGCGCGCGCGGCGCTGGCCGGGTTCCGGGCCGTACCGGCGTGGCCGAACGCGCCGCGGCCCGTGTCGGCGACGGAGCTGCTGCCGGAGCGGGCCCTGGCGGGTGACGCGGAGGCGCGGCGCATCCTGCGGCAGGACATTTACGGCGCCCTCATCCGCTCGGGCGGGGAGCTGCTGGAGACCCTGGACGGGTTCTTCACGGCCGGCAATGTGCTGGAGAGCGCCGCCCGCGCCCTGTACGTGCACCCGAACACGGTCCGGTACCGGCTGCGGCGCATCGCGGAGATCACCGGGCTGACGCCGATGTCGTCGCGGGACGCGTTCGCGCTGCGGGTGGCGTTGACGATCGGACGGCTCGACCCGGCCGTGCCGGCGCCGCCCGCGCCGATGGTGCCGGCCGTCGGGTCGGCCCCGGATAGCGACATACCGGTCAGCCGAATGTGACCTGCGTCTACGTTTTGGAGGTTTCATACAAAGAAAGTCGTTGGGTTTGGTGGACCAGGCGCACCAACTAACCCAACGGTATCCGGAAGAGTCGTAGTCGTGCTCGCCGTACTCGCTCCCGGACAGGGGGCCCAGAAGCCCGGCTTCCTCGCTCCATGGCTCGAACTTCCCGGCGCCGAATCCCGCCTGCGCTGGTGGTCCGCCCTCGCCGGCACGGACCTCGTCCACCTCGGCACCGACGCCGA
>JAEZGP010000072.1 GCA_023437285.1 Actinomycetes bacterium
GCCGGCACGACGGTCGCCAGGTCAAGCCAGCTGGCCCAGCGGGGATCGGGCGTGCGATGACCCAGGACACGCCACGCGGCGCCTTTCGGCGCCGCGGGCGAAACAAGAAGACGCCAGCCGAGTTCGGCTGGCGTCCGGTCGCCTTTCGAGTGGTTGCACGGGGCGCACGCGGCGACCACGTTCTCCCACGCGTGTCGTCCCCCGCGGCTGCGCGGCATGACGTGGTCTATCGTCTCGGCCGGGCCGCGGCAGTAGGCGCACCTGCCGCCGTCGCGCGCGAAGATGGCCCGCCGCGACAGGCCCACATGGCTGCGGTACGGCACCCGCACGTAGCGGGTGAGCCGCACCACCAGGGGTATCGGGATCTTCGACCGTTCGCTGTGCAGGACGCCCTCGCCGTCCTCGACGCAGACCGCCTTGCCGGAGAGGACGAGGATGACAGCCCGGCGCACGGACACGACCCCGAGCGGCTCGTACGTCGCGTTGAGCATCAGCGCGGCGGAGTCGCCCCTGGGTCGTATGCCGGACATCGTCACGCACCTCCCGGACCAATAGTCCCTGACGAAGCGCCGGTTGGCGAGCCCCAATCGGGGACGCCCCGGGGCGGCGTTTGGCGCTGGCGGGCCCGTACGGTACGAAATGAGCCGTGAGCATTGCCCTCCTGGCCGAACCCACCCCCATTCCCGCCCTCACGGCACGCCCCGAACCGACCCCCGACTGCCAGCGCACCAGCGACGTGTGCGAGTACGTGTGGCAGCTCACCGGGCAGAGCTGGCTCGCGGAGAGCAGCTACTACGTGCTCGCCAAGCCCGTCACCATCCTCGGCATCGCGCTGCTGGCCATGCTCGCCCGCTGGCTGCTGCACCGGGTCATCAGTAAGATCATCGGCAACGTCAGCAGCGGCGGCGTGCACGGGCTGTTCAACCCCCTGCGCGAGAAGATGCCCGTCGCCCTGCAGGAGGCGACGGGGGCCCGCTCGGAACGGCGCCGCCAGCGGGCCGAGGCGCTCGGCTCGGTCCTGCGCAGCGTGGCATCGGCGGCCGTCTTCTCGATCGCCTTCCTGATGATCCTCAGCGAGCTGGGGCTCGACCTCGCCCCGGTGCTGGCCAGCGCCGGCGTGGCCGGCCTCGCCGTCGGCTTCGGTGCGCAGAACGTCGTCAAGGACTTCATCGCGGGCCTGTTCATGCTGCTGGAGGACCAGTACGGCGTGGGTGACGTGGTCGACGTGGGCGAGGCGAGCGGCACGGTCGTGTCCGTCGGGCTGCGGGTCACCACGATCCGCGATGGGCACGGCGTGCTGTGGTACATCCGCAACGGCGAGATCGTCCGGGTCGGCAACAAGAGCCAGGGCTGGGCCGTGGTGGTCGTGGACATGCCGATCGGCTTCGCCGGGGTCGAGGAGGCGACCGCGGTGCTGCGCGCGGCCGCCAACTCGCTGGCCGAGGACCCCGAGTACGCCGAGGACCTCATCGAAGCGCCGGACGTGCTGGGCGTCGAACAGATCACCGTGGATGGCGCGGTGCTGCGGGTCAGCGCGAAGACGACGTCCGAGGCGCAGTGGCGCATCGGCCGGGAACTGCGCCGACGGCTGACCGAGGCGCTCGAACGGGCCGGCATCACCAGCCAGTTGGGCGCCGCGCGCCTGCAGTTGCGGCCGGCCACGCCGGGTGAGGGGACGGCCGGGACCGAAACGTCGAGTCCGACCGATGGGTCGCATCCGGGAGTCGCGGGCGCAACCTGACGCATATGTGACGCTCCAGGACGACCGCGTACCGCTAACGGGGGTCGCGGACCGGACGGTTGGTTCGTTATCGTCCGTTTGTCGTTGCAGGAGTAAACGTTCGGAGGGTCGTTGTCGGTGCGGCGCCCCCTCGACGACCGGCCGGCGACCTTCCGGGAAGTGTTCGCCAGCCGCGACTTCCGATACCTGTATGCGGCAAGCACCCTGTCCTGGATCGGGGACGCGCTCGCCCGCGCGGCCGCCACCGCGCTGATCTACCAGGCGACCGGGTCGGTGGTCGCCTCGGCCGCCGGATTCGCCATCAGCTACGTGCCCTGGCTCATCGGGGCGCCCGTCCTGGTCGCGCTCGCCGAGCGGTACCCGGCCCGCCGTACCCTCGTCGGCTGCGACCTGGCGCGCATGGCGCTCATGGCCCTCGCCGCGCTGCCCGGGCTCCCCCCGGCCGGGCTACTGCTGGTGCTGCTCGCCGCGGCCACCCTCACCCCGCCGTTCGAGGCCGTACGGTCGGCCACCCTGCCACGCATCCTCGACGGCGACCGGTACGTGGTCGGACTGGCCGTGAACATCACCACCGCGCAGCCCGCGCAGGTGCTCGGCTACCTCCTGGGGGCCGCCCTCGCCACCCACCATCCCCGCACGGCGCTGCTGCTCAACGCCGTCACGTTCGGCCTGTCCGCCCTGCTGATCCGGGCGGGGGTACGGCGGCTGCCGGCCGTCGGCGGGTCCCACCGCCAGGCCCTCGGCACCGAGACGCTCGCCGGCTTCCGGCTGGTCTTCGGCACGCCCGTCCTGCGGATCATCGCGCTCACGGTCTTCACCGCCGTGACGGTGGTGATCCTGCCCGAGGGACTCGCGGCGCCATGGGCGGCCGAGGTCAACCCCGGCCGCCACCAGGGCTGGGCCCAGGGGGCGATCATGATCTCGGTGCCGGTGGGTTACTTCCTCGGCGGTCTGCTGTTCACCCGGCTCACGCCGCCGACGGTACGCACCCGGCTGGTGCGCTTCCTCGCCCTCACCGTGCCCGTGTCGCTCATCCCCGCCCTGTTCGAACCCAACCTGGGTACGGTCGTGGTGCTCGGCTTCGTCTGCGGAACCGTGATGGGCGGCCTCGTGCCCGCCTCCAACGGCCTGTTCGTGCAGGCGCTGCCCGACGCGTTCCGGGCCCGGGCCTTCGGCGTCGTCCAGTCGGGCCTGCAACTGCTGCAGGGCGGGGCGCTGCTCGCGGCCGCCACCCTCACCCAGTGGCTGCACGTGTCGCTGTCGTTCGTGGTCGGCGCGTGGAGCGCCGTCGCGCTCCTCATCATGATCGGTGTGAGCGTGCGCTGGCCCGAGCCGCAGGCCTTCGCCGACGCGCGCGAGGCCGCCACCCGCGCCAACAAGCCCTCCGACGGGCCCCGAACCCGAGACGCGATGTGACCCTGACCGCACGCCCGTCAGGTCCGCCGACGGCGACTGGCACCATGGAATCGTGACGAACGATGTGCCGATGCGGCTGACCCCGGCGCCGGCCGACCCCGCTATCACGTTCTACGAGGCGGTCGGCGGCGAGGACACCTTCCGGCTGCTCGTGGACGAGTTCTACGCCGGCGTCGCCGACGACCCCCTGCTGCGACCCATGTACCCCGAGGAGGACCTCGGCCCCGCCGCCGAACGGCT
>JAEZGP010000149.1 GCA_023437285.1 Actinomycetes bacterium
GGCGGGTACGCCGTGGTGACCGACGCCGCCGGCCTGGCGGCCACGACCGGCGGCAAGGTGCTCGGCCTGTTCGCCGACGGCGCCCTCGACCTGGTGTGGACCGGGCCGCGCGCCGCGCCGTACCCGGCGAACACCGAGCCGGTTTCGTGCGCGCCAACCAAGCGCGACGAACGCCAGCCGCGCCTGGCCGACCTGACCGCCCGGGCGATCGGGCTCCTCGACGGCGACAAGGGCTTCTTCCTGCAGGTCGAGGGCGGGTCGATCGACAAGCAGGACCACGCGGCGAACCCGTGCGGGCAGATCGGCGAGACGATCGAGTTCGACCGGGCCGTCTCGGTGGCGCTCGACTACGCGCGGCACCATCCCGACACCCTCGTCGTGGTCACGGCCGATCACGGGCACAGCAGCCAGATCATCGAGTACCCGCAGACGGCCGAGCACCACAGCCCCGGCGCGATCCTCACCCTGCGTACGGTCGAGGGGGCGCCCATGGTGGTGCACTACGCGACGAACCTGCCCGACCGGTCGCAGGACCACACCGGTACGCAGGTGCGCATCGCCGCCCAGGGCCCGCAGGCCTACCGGGTGCTCGGGCTGACCGACCAGACCGACCTGTTCGACACCCTGGCCGCCGCCCTGGGCGTCACGCCACGTTGACCGGGCGGAACTGCACGCTCACCCGGGGGCCGACCGGTTTGGCCGTCTTCGGCACGGCGTGCTCCCAGGTGCGCTGGCATGAGCCGCCCATGACGATGAGGTCGCCGTGGCCGAGGGCGAACTTCAGCGTCGCCGACTCGCCGCTCGTGCCGGCGCGCGGGCGTAGCAACAGCGCGCGGGGCGAGCCGAACGACACGATCGCGACCATGGTGTCGCTGTGTGAGCCGCGGCCGATCGTGTCGCCGTGCCAGGCGACGCTGTCGCGACCGTCGCGGTAGAGGCACATGCCGGCGGTGACGAACTCCTCGCCCAACTCGGCGCGGTAGTGGGCGTTGAGCAGGTCGCGGACGCGAGCCAACGTCGGGTGCGGCAACGGCTCGCCCGGGCCATACCAGCGCAGCAGGCGCGGCACGTCGACCTCGTTGTCGTACATCTGGCGGCGCTCGGCGCGCCAGTCGACTCCGGTGAGCAGGGTGTCCAGCACAGCGTCGGAGCCGTGCACCCAGCCGGGCAGGTGATCGACCCAGGCGCCCCGGGTCAGCGGGTGGCGGCGCACGTGCCCGGCGAGCGGGCCGGGCCCCGCCGCCGGTCCGCTCACGTTGTTCAGCCCCAGGTCATCGAGGATCGACGGCTGGTAGACCAGGTGCGCCACGGCAACGACAATACCCCACTTCTCGTACGGGCGTACGAGAAGTGGGGTATTGGCTGTCGGATGCGGGTTACGCCACCGTGCAGGGGGCGCCGTTCAAGGTGACCGAGGTCGGCTTGCCGGCGTTGCCGGTGTGGTTGGCGTTGAAGCCGAAGCTCTGCGAGCCGCCGGCCGGGATGGTCGCGTTGTAGCTGACGTTGCTGGCGCTCACCGCGCCGGACGTCGGCGAGATGGTCGCGTTCCAGGCCTGCGTGATGGTCTGGCCGCCGGGCAGCGTGAACGCCACGGTCCAGCCGTTGACGGCGGTCGCGCTGGTGACGATCAGGTTCGCGGTCAGGCCGGTGTTCCAGGCGTTGATCGTGTACGCGACCTGGCACGAACCGCCGCCACCGCCCGTGGTGACGGGGACGCTCGTGACCGGGCCGGCGGTCGTGACCGGCGCGCTGGTGACCGGGCCGCCGGTGGTGACCGGGGCGCTGGTGACCGGGCCGCGCGTGGTGACGGGGGCACTGGTGACCGGGCCGCGGGTGGTCACCGGGGCGCTCGTGACCGGCGTCGTGCCGTCCAGGCCGAAGAAGTGGATCGCCATGGCGGCCTGGCCGGACATCGGCAGGTTGTGCCCGACGTTCGCGATGCTGATCGCCTCGACCGGCGCCTGGTCAGTCGAGTTGCCGTACCGGGTGCGGGTCCAGTTCGTCTGCGGGGTGTCGGTGCGTACGGGCGTGCCGCTCACACCCAGCACGTTCGTCCACTGCTTGATCTCTTCGCCGAAGTTGTTGTAGTGCAGCGTGGTGTCGTTGACGCCGTGCCACAGCTGCATGCGCGGCCGCGGGCCGGTGTAGCCCGGGTACGCGTTGCGCACCAGGTCACCCCACTGCTGCGCGGTCATGATGCGCTGGCCGGACGAGCACTGGCTGTTCCACATCGAACCATCGGTGGTGGCGAAGCAGCCGAACGGTACGCCCGAGAACGCCGCGCCGGCCTTGAACACGTCCGGGTACACGCCGAGCAGGACATTGGTCATCATCGCGCCGGAGCTGGCGCCGGTGACGTAGATGCGGTTGGTGTCGGCGCTGTAGCGCGAGACCGTCCAGTCGACCATCGACTTGATGCCGGCGGGGTCGCTGGTGTTGTTGCGCGACAGGGCGCCCCGCGACGACACGTCGAAGCACTGGCCGCTGCGCGTCGCCGACGGGTAGATGACGATGAACCCGTACTGGTCGGCCAGCGACGCGAACTGCGAACCGGAGTAGAACGCCGGCCCGCTGCCGGTGCAGTAGTGCACGGCGACGAGGATGGCGGGCCGCGCGGCGACGCGATCCGGGACGTACAGGTGGAAGCCGAGGTTGGTGGGGTTGTTGCCGAAGTTCGTGATCTGCTGCAGCGTGGCCGCCGACGCCGGCTGCTGCGCGACCGCGACACCGGCCGCGACCGCGAGCGTCGCGGCGGCCGTCACGGCGAGCGCCCTGATCCTGACTTTCATGCCATCTCCTCCGGGGGGTCGCCAGAATCGTTTCGAAATATCGAACGATATCTTTCGACCATGACGCTAGGAGCCGCCTGAAGAACAAACCACGCGCGTACGGCCGAACTTGCGATACTTCGGCCGCGACCAGCGGATGTACCGTTACCAGCCGATGTGAAGTTTCAAGCGATCATGCCGAGGGCGCGGCCGTGCTCTCCCGCACGATGAGTGACGTGGCCAGCTCCAACCGCGGATTCGCCGGGCACTCGCCGGCCGCCAGCCCCACCAACACCCGCGCGGCGGCCTCACCCATGTCCTCGAACGGTTGCCGCACCGTGGTCAACGTGGGACCGCACCAACGGGCGTACTCCAGGTCATCGAAACCCACGACGCTGAGGTCGCGTGGGATGCTCAGGCCCGCCAGCCGCGCGGCCTCGTACACGCCCAGGGCCTGCAGGTCGTTGCCGCACACGACGGCCGTCGGCCGGTTGCGCAGGCCGAGCAGTGCCCGCCCCTCCACCAGCCCGGTCGTCACGTCGAACTGCCCCGTACGCAGCATGTCCGCGCCGATCGGCACGCCCGCCGCGTCCATCGCGGCCCGGAACCCGTCCAGCCGTGCCCGCGCGCACAGGTAGTCCAGCGGCCCGGTGATCGTGGCGATCCGCGTGTGGCCGAGTTCGAGGAGATGCCGGGTGGCGGCCACGCCCCCGCTCCAGTTCGTGGCCCCCACGGACGGCGTGGTGTGCAGCGGTTCCCCGGTCGGGTCCAGCGCCACCACGGGGATCGCCGAGGCGGCCAGCTTCGCGTACTGCTGCGGGGTGCCCTCCGCGAACACGGCGATGATCCCGGCCGGCCGGCGGGCGAGGACCTGCTCCAGCCAGGTACGCCCGAGCAGCTCCCGGCCGGTCATCTCGCTGAACCCCACGGCCAGCTCATGCTCGCGCGCCACCCGCTCGACGCCCCGCATGATCTCGATGGCGATCTGGTTCTCCAGGGCGTGGAACACGACCTCCAACATGGCGACGGAACTGACCGCGTCCGGGCGGCGGTACCCGTGCTCGCGCAGCACCTCCTCGACGCGACGCCGGGTCTGCGGCGCGACGCCGGCACGCCCGTTGAGCACTTTGGACACCGTCGGCGCGGAGACGCCCGCCATCCGGGCCACGGCCGCGACCGTCAGCTCGCCCCGGCGCCGCCCGCGCTTCTCAACGTCAGGTACCCCCACCATGCCAGGCAGTCTAGGAACCCGATCGGCATAGCGCAGCAGGCAAAAGTACCCAATAAATTAGCAATTGTCGTTTGATGCGGTGCCGTTCGCCGCGCGCATCGCACCGTTCGCCGTTCGCCGCTCGCGATCCTGAACCAATCTTGGTACGCCGCGCACGCCGCTGTGGCGATCCCGCTGGCTTTCAGCGTGCTCGCGTGCGTTGATCGCGATCTGCGGTACGAACGTGGGGCTGGGCTACACGGTGGTACCGCGCATGGCGACCTTGGCGCACACGGCTACACATCCGTACCCCGGACAGCGATCGTTGACGGCACCACCGCACGATCGCACCGCAACCAGCGATCACCCGGCTGGCACCAAATACGTCCACAGCGGCCTTCGGAAGCGCCGGGTCCCGGCGCACCTATCGGCGCCGGTCACCCCTGGGGACCGGCCGCACCTATCGGC
>JAEZGP010000237.1 GCA_023437285.1 Actinomycetes bacterium
CCGTCGAGCCGGGTGGACCGGCCGGCAGCGTGGTCGCCGAGCGGGCCGCCCGGCCCCGCCGGCCGCGCGGCTGGCCGACCGCCGGCGACATGCGCAGAGCGTGAGGTCTGCGAAAGATCTGGTCAGCGTGGCCTTTTGCGGTTAGTTTCTTGTTGTGGCACGGGGGTTTCCCGGCCGCCCGAGGCCCGACCGAGCCGTTGTCGGAAGGCGACGGCGTTGATGCAGACGCGTGGCCGGCACCCGACCGCGCGCGGGCATCGGTGGTTGTGCGGACCCGGATGCCGAGGTGCGCATCCGCCGGAGCTGCCTCGTGACCAAGACCAGTTCCCCCGCATCGGTCAACTCCACCCCCGCCTCCCGTCGTCGAGCGGTCGCCGCCGACGCGGGCGAGGAGTCCCCGCCAGGCCGCCGCATCATCGTTCTCGACACGTCCGTGCTGCTCGCGGACCCGTCGGCGATCGTCCGGTTCGCGGAGCACGAGGTCGTGCTGCCGCTGGTGGTGATCTCCGAACTGGAGGGCAAGCGACACCACCCCGAGATCGGGGCGTTCGCGCGCCAGGCCCTGCGCAGGCTCGATGACCTGCGGGTCGCGCACGGCCGTCTCGATGTCGCCATCCCCGTCAACGATTCGGGTGGCGTCGTTCGGGTGGAGCTCAACCACACCGATCCGGCGATCCTGCCGCCCGGCTTCCGCACCGAGGCCAACGACGCGCGCATCCTCGCGGTGGCGCTGGCCCTCGCGGCGGAGGGCAACGACGTCACCCTCGTCACCAAGGACATGCCGCTGCGGGTCAAGGCCGCCGCGGTGGGCCTGGTCGCCGACGAGTACCGGCACGGTCAGGCGAGCGACCCCGGGTGGACCGGGATCGCCGAGATCGAGCTGGGTGCCGACGAGGTGGCGCAGCTGTACGCGGGCGAGACGCTCGACCACGAGGAGGCCCGGGAGTTGCCCTGCCACACGGGCCTGGTGCTGCATTCGCAGAATGGCTCGGCGCTGGGCCGCGTACTACCGGACAAGAGCGTCCGGCTGGTCCGCGGCGATCGGGAGGCCTTCGGCCTGCGGGGCCGCTCGGCCGAGCAGCGCATCGCCCTGGACCTGCTGCTCGACGAGTCGATCGGGATCGTCTCGCTGGGCGGTCGGGCCGGTACGGGCAAGTCGGCGCTGGCACTGTGCGCGGGCCTGGAGGCGGTGATGGAGCGGCGCAGGCACCGCAAGGTCGTCGTCTTCCGCCCGCTGTACGCCGTGGGTGGCCAGGACCTGGGCTACCTGCCCGGTACGGAGGCCGAGAAGATGGCGCCGTGGGCGCAGGCGGTCTACGACACGCTCGGCGCGGTCGCGCACGAGAACGTCCTTGAGGAGATCGCCTCGCGGGGGCTGCTGGAGGTCCTGCCGCTCACCCACATCCGGGGCCGCAGCCTGCACGACGCGTTCGTCATCGTCGACGAGGCCCAGTCGTTGGAGCGCGGGGGGCTGCTGACCGGGCTGTCGCGCATCGGTACCGGCTCGCGCGTCGTGCTCACCCACGACGTGGCGCAGCGGGACAACCTGCGCGTCGGCCGGCACGACGGCGTGGCCGCGGTCATCGAGGCGCTGAAGGGTCATCCCCTCTTCGCGCACGTGACCCTGACCCGGTCCGAGCGGTCCCCGATCGCGGAGGTCGTCACCGGTCTGCCTTACGCGTCCACTCTGGACGTGATGGTGGGTCGCTTCGGCGTGGACCGTCGGGACCATCACGGTTACCGTACGTGTCAGCGACGTGGACGAAGTGTCAGTGGACATTCCAGTCATAGCGGCGCGGCAATTTGCCGGTATTCTCCATGCTGGACAGTTTATGTGGTGTGGCATAAGTCACTTGGTAGTGCCTCGCGCCGCGACCTGAGTGAGGGTGTTCGACGGGCCGCGTCGCTTTTCGTGATCGCAGCGCGGCCGGCGTCCGGCCTTCCGTGGACGGTCGCCCCCTTGTCCCCGGCGAAGGGAACGCTTCGTGGCCCGGCCACGCCGACGCACCACGGCACCCCAAACCTCCAAGCATTCCGCGACGGCCGGCGTCGCGCCGCGCATCGCCGCTGTCGCGCTCCTGCTCACCGGCGCGGTCGGTGGCGGTTACCTCGGCATCTACCGCCAGCAGGCCGCCGATGTCGCCGCGCAGGAATCGCACTACGACGTCGAGTCCGAGATCGCGGCCATGGACCAGGCGAAGCTGTACGAGGTGCGCGCCGGCCTCGACCCGGCCGTACAGCGTGCGCTCGACAAGGCGGCCGAGGAGGCGCGGTCCCAGGCCGCCAAGGCGAAGAAGGCCAACGAGCTGGCCGAGCGCGCCCAGGCCGCCAGCCGGTCGGAGAACCGGGAGCCGCCGAGCTACGGCCCGATCCCCGCGTCGTGCTCGGAGTTCTCCGGCAACCGCGCGATCGGCTGCGCCGAACTGCTCAAGAAGGGCTTCGGGCTCGACCAGATGCCCTGCCTGAACAAGCTCTGGAACAAGGAGAGCAACTGGCGTACGACGGCGGAGAACACGTCGTCGGGCGCCTACGGCATCCCGCAGTCGCTGCCCGGCTCCAAGATGGCCAGCGAGGGCGACGACTGGCGCACCAACCCGGCTACCCAGATCAGGTGGGGCCTGGGCTACATCAAGGGCCGCTACGGCACGCCGTG
>JAEZGP010000419.1 GCA_023437285.1 Actinomycetes bacterium
ACCTTGCGCAGCAGGCGCTCGGTCGCCTCGGCGGTGAGCCGGTCGGCGGGCTCGCGGCGCAGCAGGCCGGCCAGGACCGGTCGCAGCTTGCCGGCTCGGCGCGTGGGTGGCGGGTCCTCGGTGGCGATGGCCGCGATGGTGGCCACTGTGGACGCCCGCAGGTACGGTGAACGGCCCTCGACCGCGAAGTACAGGGTGGTGCCGAGCGACCAGAGGTCGGACTCCTCACCCCCAACCCCATCGCGTACCCGCTCCGGAGCCATGAAAGCGGGCGAGCCGATAATCACACCCGACCGGGTGACGGCGGGGTCACCCGCGATGGTGGCCAGGCCGAAGTCGGTGAGCACGACCCGGCCGGTCGCCGTGATGAGGATGTTGGCCGGTTTCACGTCGCGGTGCAGGATGCCGGCGGCGTGCGCGGCACACAGGGCGCCCAGCACGCCCAGGCCGATCTCGGCCGTCTGCGCGGGAGTCAGCGGGCCGTCCGCGTTGACGATCTCGTCGAGCGACCGTCCCTCCACATACTCCATGACGATCCACGGGTACGCCTCGGTGGTGAGGACGTCGTAGATGCGTACCACGTTGGGGTGGTTGAGGCGCGCGGCCGAGCGCGCCTCGCGCAGGGTGCGCGGCCGCAGCTCCGCGAGGTCGGCCTCGGTGAGGCCCGGCGGTGGAACGATCTCCTTGACCGCGACATCGCGGTTGAGCGTCTCGTCCGACGCCAACCAGATGCGGCCCATGCCGCCCTGGCCGAGTTGGCGGAGGAGCCGGTACCGGCCGGCAAGGAGGGGACGCGGGTCGCTCACTAGGTAAGAGCTACCCGATAGACGAGCAAAAGAAAACCTGGACAATGGCGTCTGTGCTTGTGCTCACGAACGATCTTGCCGGTCGCACCGAGGCCGACGCGGTTCAGCGCGTCATTGACGTGCTGTCTTCCGCCGGGCGCGTCGAGCACGTCACCTGTTCGGGCACAACTGACCTTGATCGGGCGCTTGATGCGCGGGCGGGTCGCACCCTCGTGGTGGTCGGCGGCGACGGTTCGTTGCACACGACCGTGCGCCGGTTGTGGCAGCGGGGCGAGGCGGCGGACTGCGTCTGCGGGCTGATCCCGTTGGGCACCGGCAACGACTTCGCGCGCGGCGTGGGCATCCCGCTGGACGCGGAAGCCGCGGCGCGGGCCCTGCTGTCGGGTACGGCCACGCCGCTGGACCTGATCACCGACGACGCGGGCGGTGTCGTGGTCAACGCGGTGCACGTTGGCGCGGGCGCCGAGGCGGCGCTGGCGGCGCGGCCCCTCAAGCCGTACTTGAAGATCGCGGCGTTCCCCATCGGCGCGGTGCTGGCGGGCTTTCGCGCCAAGGGCTGGCGGCTGCGGGTGCACGTGGACGGTGAGCGGGTGGCGAGCGGCCGCCGACCCGTCCTCATGGTCGGGGTGTCGAACGCGCCGAGCATCGCGGGCGGCACGGCCCAGCTCGGACCCGCCGCGAGCCCCGCCGATGGCCACCTGGACGTGACGGTGTCGTTCGCGACCGGGCCGCTGGCCCGGGTGGGCTACGCGCTGGCGCTGCGCCGAGGTGAGCATCCGGCGCGTACGGACGTGCGCCAGCTCACCGGGCACGAGATCGAGGTGACGGGCGACGCGTTCTGGGTCAACGCCGACGGCGAGCTGACCGGCCCGGTGACGGCCCGCACGTGGCGGGTCGCGCCGGCCGCGTGGCGCCTGGTGCTGCCGGACGACTCGCCGGTGCGAGGGTAGTCGTCCCAGGTCACGTCCTCATTAGTACTAAAAGGACAGAAAACCACAACTCATCCGAGTACGGGCTTGTACGGTGCGTACCAGTTCTCCCGGATTGAGATGTTAACGATGACTTCCTCGCTCGCGCCCCCGACGACATCGACCGAACCCGCACCGCTGTCGCACCGGCAGATCGTCGCCGTGATGCTCGGCCTCACGCTCGGCATGTTCCTCGCCGCGCTCGACCAGACGATCGTCGTCACCGCGATCCGTACGATCGCCGACGACCTGCACGGCCTCAGCGCCCAGGCCTGGGCGACGACCGCGTTCCTCGTCACGTCGACGATCAGTACGCCGCTCTACGGCAAGCTGTCCGACATCTACGGCCGCAAGCGGTTCTTCGTCGCGGCCATCGCCATCTTCCTGATCGGCTCCCTGGCCTGCGCCTTCGCGCAGTCGATCGCCGAACTGGCCGCGTTTCGCGCCGTACAGGGCCTCGGGGCGGGCGGCCTGTTCACCCTCGCGTTCGCCATCGTCGGCGACCTCGTGCCCATCCGCGACCGCGCGCGGTACCAGGGCTACTTCCTCGCCGTGTTCGGCACGTCCAGCGTCCTCGGGCCGGTCATCGGCGGCTTCCTCGCCGGGCACGAGGAGATCCTCGGCACCGCGGGATGGCGCTGGGTCTTCCTGGTCAACCTGCCGATCGGCGCGGTGGCGCTGCTCGTCGTCGCGCGCGTGCTGCGCCTGCCGCACACGCCCCGCCCGCAGCGCGTCGACTGGGCCGGTGCCGCCGCGCTGACCGCCGGCCTCGTACCGCTGCTCGTCGTCGCCGAGCAGGGACAGCGTTGGGGGTGGGCGTCCGGCCGGTCGCTGACCTGCCTGATTCTGGGGCTTGTCGGCGTCGCCGCCTTCGTCGCCGCGCAATGGCGGGCAGGCCCCGACGCGCTGCTGCCGCTGCGCCTGTTCCGCGACCCCGTGATGAGCGTGACGTCGCTGGCCGGCCTGATCATCGGCGCCGGCATGTTCGGCACGTTCGCCCTGCTGCCGCAGTACCTCCAGCTCGTCCGGGGGGCCAGCGCGACCGAGGCCGGCCTGCAGCTCGTACCGCTGGTCGTCGGGATCATGGTGGCGTCCGTCGCGAGTGGACAACTGACCGCGCGCACCGGACGGTACAAGATCTTTCCGGTCCTCGGCACCGCGCTGATGATCGTCTCGATGCTGCTCATGGCGACCATCGGCGTGGACACGCCGTACCCGGTCACGGCCGGCTACATGGTGCTGTTCGGGCTCGGGCTCGGCGGCTGCCTGCAGACGCTCATCCTCGCCGCGCAGAACGCCGTCGCCCCCGCCGACATCGGCGTCGCCACGGCGAGCGCCACCTTCTTCCGGCAGGTCGGCGGCACGCTGGGCACGGCCGTGTTCGTCTCGCTCATGTTCGCCACCGTGGGTACCCGCATCCGCGAGGCCCTCACGGAGGCCGCCCGCACGGAGGCGTTCCAGCAGGCCCTGGCCGACCCCGCCGTCGCCGCGAATCCCGCCAACCGGCCCGTGATCGAGGCGTTCACCGGCGGTGGTGGCGCCAACCTCGCGGGCGTCCTCGACGACTCGTCGTTCCTCGACGACCTCGACCCCCGCCTCGCCCACCCGTTCCAGGAGGGCTTCGCCCAGGCGATGGACGTCGCGTTCGTGGTGGCCGCCGCGGTCGTGGTGGTCGCGTTCCTGCTCAGCCTCGCGCTGCGCGAGGTCCCGCTGCGCGACAGCCCGCTTGCCGACGGCCCTGCTCTCCCCGACGGCATGGACCGCCCCGACGGCGCCGAGCGGCCCGGCGGCGGTGGGCGGCCCGGCCGCCGCACCGTCGCGGGTGCAGACCTGACCCGCGCGGGCGTCAACCAGGCAGGCCCGCTGACCCGTCACGCCGTCGATGGTGATCAGGCAGTCGAAACAGGCGCCGATGCCGCAGAACAGCCCGCGCGCGGCGCGCCCGGTCCGGGT
>JAEZGP010000274.1 GCA_023437285.1 Actinomycetes bacterium
GCTGTGGCCACCGCGCGCGGACCCGCTCCCGCCAGGGCGCGGGCACGTCGGCGACCAGCGTGCGTTCCGGGTCGCCGCCGACCGGCAGGGTGGCGTCGATGCCGAGCTTCGTGACGGTCCGCCCGACGGACGCCGGGTCCACCGGATTGGATTTCATCCCGGGCACCACGATCAGGTCCTCATGGGCCCGCATCCGGGTGGCCACCGCCCACTCGACCTGGTCGCTGTCGGCCGGGTCGATGTCGTCGTCGACCACCACGACATGCTTGATCAGGTCCTGCGCGGCGAACGCGGCGAGCATGGCCAGCCGCGCCTCGCCAGGGTTGCGCTGCTGGATGGCGATGACGGCGTGGAAGCGGCAGCTGCCGCCCTCGGTGAGCACCACGCGCCGGGCACTGGGCACCACCGCGCGCACCGAGGCCAGCAGGGTCGCCTCCCGGGCCACCGCGCCGGTGATGAGGTGCTCCGGGTGCCGGCCGCCCACGATCATCGACAGCCACGGCGCACGCCGGTGGGTGATCGCGGTGACCCGCAGCACCGGGTTGTCGCGCCGGGGCGCGTACAGGCCGGGAAACTCACCGAACGGTCCTTCCGGCGCGTGTTCGCCGGGATACAGCTCGGCCTCGATGACCACTTCCGCGTCGGCCGGGACGAGGACGTCGACCGTACGCCCGCGGACCATCCGCAGCGGCCCGCCCAGCATCGCGCCGGCCGCGTGCGACTCGTCGAACGGGACGAGCAGCTGGGAGGCGGCCATGACCGCCGGGTGGCAGCCGATGGCGACCGCCACCGGCATCGGCCGGCCCAGGCTCCACCACTCGTTGAGGAACTGCCACGAGTGGGTGGGGGCGAAGTTGACGCCGAGGCGGTCCGGTCCCTGCACCTGGAGCCGGCAGATGGCCAGGTTCTGCCGCTGCCCGTCCGGTGGGCCGCAGAAGACGACCCCGGCGGAGAGGTAGCGGCCGGCGTCGCGTTCGCTGATGGCCGGTATGGGCAGCAGGGCGGTCAGGTCGATGCCGTCGGTGACCACGACCTCCTGGCAGGGTGCGTCCGTCACCTCGACCGGCGGGACCCGACGTTCGATCGCGTCGATGATGGTGTCGGTCAGCCGGTCCGGCTCGACGTCCAGCACGCAGGCGAGCTTGTCCCTGGTGTTGAGCAGGTTGCCCACCAGCGACGCCTCGTACCCGCCGACGTTGGCGAAGCGGACCGCCGGGCCGTGGGACAGTTCCCACAGTACGGCGGCCGCCTCGTACTCCCAGCTGACCGGGTCGGTCAGGGTGATGGCCAGCCCGTGGCGTTCGAGCTTCGCGAACGCGCCGCGCAGGTCCTGCGCCGTCACGTGCTCAGCTCCCCACCGCGACCCGGTCGTCGCGGGCCGCCTCACGCAGTCCGCCGAGGTCGTAGCTGGCGAGCATGGTGTCGACGAGTTCGCGGCCGGGGGTGAAGTCGTACGCGTCGTACATGCGGCTCTTCACCACGAACGGGGCGCCGGCGTAGAACATCTCGTACTGGTGGTGGCGGCTGGCGAACTCCGAGCCGACCATGTCCCACACGAGTTTGAGCAGCTTGACCCGTTCGGTGGCCGGGAAGCCCGGCGACTGGATGAAGCGGTCGAGGTCGGCGGCGATGGCCGGGTTGGCGAAGTCGTTGGCCGAGGAGGGCAGCTGGATCAGCCCGCCGCCGCACAGGTCCCGGATCATCACCAGCAGCTCCGAGTAGAGCTGCGGCTGCAGGGTCATGTTGGCGAAGCACTGCGCACGCCCGGGCCAGGCCACCCCGTGGGAGTCGACCTCGGCGTTCTGCTCCTGGGCCAGCACCAGGCCGGCGACGGTGGAGACCTTGGCGGCCATCTCGCCCAGCGCGCTGCGCACGGGCGGCAGTTTCACCGAGCTGTTCATCTCGGCGACCCGGTGGGCCAGCCCGACGAGGAACTCCAGTTTGGTCCAGAACCGGATCTGGGCCTGGTTGTTGCCGAGCAGGTGGCCGGCGGTGGCGAACCACTGCCGCTTGACGACGTCGATGTTGCGGTAGGCGAAGACGTTCTCCCACGGCACGAAGACGTCGTCGTAGACGAGCAGCGAGTCGGTCTCGTCGAACCGCGCGCTGACCGGGTAGTCGAACAGGCTCGACGCGGCCCTGGCGTAGGAGCGGCGGGCGTACACCTTCACCCCGGGGGCGTTGAGAGGGACCATCGCGGCCAGGGCGTACGCCTCGTCGCCGGGGACCAGGGGTGCGATGTTGCTCAGGTACACGTAGTCGGAGATGGCGGTGCCGGTGCCGAGCATCTGCGCCCCGCGCACCACGACCCCGCCGTCGCGTTCGGCCACGACCCCGGCGTACAGGTCGGGTTCGGCCTGCTGGTGCGCCGGCTTGGAGCGGTCGATCTGCGGCGGCAGGATCGTGTAGGTCAGGTACAGGTCCTCGTCGCGGGCCTTGGCGTGGAACCGCCGCACGTTCTCGGCGAAGTGTGCCCCGCCCTCGCCGAAGACGTGCGCGTGTCCGGCGAAGCCGGCGAGGAAGCCGGCGACGTGTTCCGGTCCACGCCCCATCAGCCCGTAGGTCTGCTCGGCCATCGCCTTGAGCCCGACGCGGCGGCGGGTCAGGTCGGCCGCCGACCGGGGAATGAGGTGGGCCAGGCTGACCGGCTCGCCGGTGTCGGGCGAGGCGAAGGTCAGCTTCTCCCGGTTGGCCGGGTCGTGCACGGTGTCGTAGAGCGCCGCGATCGACTGCACGGCGCCCTTGAACGCCGGGTGGCGGGTGATGTCGGTGACCAGCTCGCCGTCGATGTAGACCTGCCGGCCATCGCGGAGCCCTTCGATGTACTGCGCACCGTCGCGCGTCATGACGCACTGCCTTTCGTCGCGCCCACCGGCTGGACCGGCTGCGCTGCTGTGCCAACGGGTTCTGAAGTGGTGATGGCCGGGGCCGGTGGTGCCTGGAGCGCGCGGTAGGCGCCCTGGAAGTACAGGAGCGGATCGGCCGGGCCGGCGGCGCCGGCCGTCGCCTCGGCCAGCCCGATCCCCCGGACCCGGCCGACGACGATGTGGTGGCTGCCGGCCGGGAAGTGCCGGTAGATCTCGCAGTCGAAGAAGGCGAGGGAGTCGCGCACCGCCGGGGCCGTCCATTCGGGACGGTTGAGGAGCCACTCCGGGGGCAGCACCTTGGTGCCGCCCGGCCGGGAGCAGAGGTTGGAGATCTCCTCGGCGCCGGCGGCGAGGAGGTTGACCCCGAAGTACCCCGAGCGCAGCAGGCGCTCGTACGTGCGGGTCTCGCTGTGCAGGCAGATCAGCACGAGCCGCGGGTCCATGGAGACCGAACTGAACGCGGTCGCCGTCATGCCGATCGGCGACTGGTCGGCGGCATGGGCGGTGATGAGCGTGACGCCGCTGGCGTAGCGGCGCATCGCTTCTTTGAAACTGTCCGGCGTGTCGCCGGCTGACACCATCACCACGGGGTCGTCCTCCCGCATCTCCACGACTAGGTGTGATACAAGACTAGCTTACTTAAGTAATATATCAAGCCTAGCCGTGGAGATTCCGGGATCAACTCCGGGCCGACCCGGCCACCGCAGCCGCCTCGGCGGCCGGAGCCGGCCCAGCGGTCGGGCGGGCGACGAAACGGCCCCGGGGCTCGCCGACGACGGCACCGTCACGCAACACCGCCTCGCCCCGCAGGAACACGTCGACCACCTTCGCGGTCAGCTCCATGCCCTCGAACGGGGTGTACTCCTGGCTTGACTCCGACTCCTCGGCCCGTACCGTCCAGGTCGCCGCCGGGTCGACCAGCACCAGGTCGGCGTCGTAGCCCTCGGCGATGGTCCCCTTGCGCAGCAGCCCGTAGCGCTGCGCCGGGTTCCACGACAACAGCCGCGCCATGTGCCCGTACGACATGCCCCGGCGGCTGCCCTCGGAGACCAGCCCCGGCAGCAGGTACTCGGTGCCGCCGAAGCCCGACTTGGCCAGGAACACGTCGTCGCGGTCGGCGCCGAACTTCTCCTCGTCGCGGCAGCACGCGTGGTCGCTGACCACCCAGTCCACCTCACCGGCCAGCACGTGCTCCCACAGCCGCTCCACGTCCTCGCGGGGCCGGATCGGCGGGTTCACCTTGGCGCCGACCCCCTTGTTCGTCTCGATGTCGGTGAGCAGGTGCCCGATCGTCACCTCCCGCCGGAAGTCGACGTGCGGGTAGGCGCGGGCCATCGTCAGGGCCGACTCCATCGCCTTGGCCGACGACAGGTGCAGCAGGTTGATCGTCGGCAGGTCGGTCTCGTGCGCGAGGTACGACGCCACGGCCACGGCCAGCCCCTCCGAGTGCGGCGGACGCGAGGCGTGGTAGGCGGCCAGCCCGGTGAGCACGCCCTCGCCGCGGACCTGCTCGGTGTACGCGGCCATGATCTCGGCGGTCTCGCAGTGCAGGGAAAGCGTCACGTACGGGGCCAGGTCGGGGCGGGCCTGGCGCAGGCGCTGGATGGCGCGCATCACCCGCTCGAAGAACGCCACGTCGTAGCGGTGCCCGGGCGGCGTCATCAGGAACGCGTTCTGGTCCTTCGAGCTGCCGTGCAGCCCGTGGCCGCCGTAGAACATGAACACCTTGAACGAGGCGACCCCCTGCTCGTCCACGATTGACTCGAGTTCGTCGAGGTGCTCGGGCAGGATCGGTGCGACGTGGAAGGTGTAGTCCACATAGGTGTTTCCGTCGACCAGCTCCCGGCACGCGGGCAGCACCTCACCGTACGGTCCGCTGCGGTTCAGGTAGAGCTGACCGGTACGCATGTAGCTGAGCCCGGTGGTGACCCCGCCCTGGGCCGCGGCCCGGCTCTCGGTGCGGGCGTCGACGTCGAGCGGGTTGTAGATGCCCCAGTGCTGGTGGGCGTCCACCACGCCGGGGAACGCGAGCAGCCCCCGGCCGTCGACGACCTCCGCGGCCAGGCCCGGGTCGATGTTCGGGGCGATCCGGGCGAAGGTCCCCGCGCGGATGGCGATGTCCAGCGCCTCGACCTCGTCGCGGTCGGGCCGCACGACCCGCACGTTGGTAATGATCCGTTCGTACTCAGTCATCTCGTTCTCCAGCTCAGCTGTCGGAATCCGGGCCTGCCCCGGCCGCTGCCACCAGCCCGCTCAGGTCAGGCGCCCGGGGCAGGTCGAACACCTGCTCGGCGAGCCGATCGCAACCGGGCCCGCTCAGCTCATGCCGGGCGGCGTCGACCAGCTTGACGTGCAGTTCGGTGTCGTCGAGCGGGCGTTGCGGGCCGCCCCGGTTGGCCAGCACCCGCTCCTCAAGGCGCCGCCCGTCGTGGGTGCGCACCCGCAGGATCGCCGGGAACTGGTTGGGGAAGATCTCGTCGCAGACCGGATCCGACACGACGCTGATCCGGGCCATCAGTGCCCGCCGGTCGGGGTCGCGGGCCAGCTCGTCGGTGAAGTCACCAATGCCAAGACCCAGGCCGCCGCCGCCGTACAGTGCGGCCGCGACGGTGTACGGGCCGCTGAACTGTGCCTGGTACCCGGTCAGCGGGGCGCGCTTGTCGGCGATCGGTTCGCCGATGGTGCGCAACGGCGCGGCGGCCACGGCCAGCTCGGCCTCGGCCACGTCCTGCGGTCGCAGGCCGGCCGCCGCCATCGCCCGCGCCGCGTCGATGCCGGCGTGCGTGAAGTGGTTGGCCGGGTACGGCTTGAAGAAGATGCCCGGCACCGCCCACCGCTCACCGAGCTCGCCGGTCAGCTCCCGCTCGTCGTACTGCCCGCTGAGGAACACCTGGTAGAAGCCGAACCGGCCCTCCAGCACCGTGGGCGGGCCGGTGATCCCGGCGGCGGCCAGTTGCGCGGCGCGGACCCCGGCGGCCGCGGCGGAGCCGCAGTGCATCCGTTTGACCGTGCCGCCGGTCCGGTTGCCCTCCAGCACACCGCCGGCGAAGCTCACCGAGATCGCCATCGCGTGGCCGACCTGCTCGGCGTCGAGGTTGAACAGCAACGCGGCGGCGGCCGCCGCGCCGACCGTGCCGCAGATCGACGTCGCGTGCTGGCCCCGCTCAAAGAAGAGCGAGGTGTTGGTCGCGGAGTCGTAGCCGGCCATGCCGAGCCGCACCACCACCTCGACGCCGGCCGCCGCCGCCCGGATGAGTTCCTCGCCGGAGCTGCCGGCGGCCTCCCCGGCGGCCAGCGCGGCCGGGACCACGCTGGCGCTGGGGTGCAGTACCGACGGCAGGTGGGTGTCGTCGTAGTCGAGCGAGTGCGCCAGCACCCCGTTGGCGAACGCGGCCTGCGCCGCCGGTACCCGGTGCCCGGTACGGCCGATGATCCCCGCGTCCGGCCGGCCGCCCTCGCCGGCGATCAGCGTGACGACGGCCTGGCTGGAGGGCAGCCGGTGCGCGCCGAGGGAGATCCCGAGGATGTCCAGGACCCGTTGGCGCATGCTGCGGGAGACCTCGTCGGGTACCCCCTTGTCACGGCACTCAACGGCGAACTCGGCCAACTGTTGCAACGCGTTCATCAGCACTCCGTCTGGATCGGGGAAACACCGGGCGGTCGCAGCCGCCCTTGGGTCGGGACGGACCCGTCCGCGAGGTGCGCCGCTACGCGACGACCCCGCGCTCACGCAGCTCGGCGAGCCGTTCCTGGGCGATACCGAGTTCGCCGCCGAGCACGTCGTCGGTGTCGGCGCCGAGGCGCCGCCCGGTCCAGCGGATCGAACCTGGGGTGGCGTCGAGCCGGAACGGGACGTTCTGCATGCGCACCTGGCCGAAGTCCTCGTCCGGTACCTCCACGAGCACCTGCCGCTCGCGGACGTGCGGGTCGGCGCTGAGGTCGGCCACGTCGTAGATGGGTGCGATGGCGGCCTCGGCCCGGGTGAACTCCGCCATGACCTCGTCGCGGGTCCGTTCGGCGATCCAGCTGCCGACGTACCCGTCCAGCAGGTCGCCGTGTTTGGCCCGGTCCCGACCGGTGGCGAACCACGGCTCGTCGATGACCTCGGGATGGCCGACCAGCCGCATCACCCGTTCGGCGATCGGCGTGGCGCTGGTGGAGATGGCCACCCAGGAGCCGTCCTTGGTGCGGTAGGTGTTGCGCGGCGCGTTGTTCGACGAGCGGTTGCCGCTGCGCTGCTGGACGATGCCGAGCTGGTCGTAGACGAGCGGCTGCGGGCCGAGCGCGGTGATGATGGGTTCGAGGATGCTCATGTCGATCACCTGGCCCGCTCCCCCTCGGACGTCGCGGTGGTAGAGGGCCATCATGACGGCGCCGACGCCGGTGAGGCCGGCGATGCTGTCGGCCAGGCCGAACGGCGGCAGCGTCGGCGGGCCGTCCGGCTCGCCGGTGATCGCGGCGAAGCCGCTCATCGCCTCGGCCAGCGTGCCGAACCCCGGCCGGCTGGCGTACGGCCCGTCCTGGCCGAAGCCGGTGACCCGCAGGATCACCAGGCGCGGGTTGCGTTCGTGCAGCGCGGTCGGGCCGAGCCCCCACGCCTCCATCCGGCCGGGACGGAAGTTCTCCACCACGATGTCGGCGCCGGCCGCCAGGTCGAGGAAGATCTCCGCACCCTCGGGGTCGCCGAGATCGAGCCCGACGGTGCGCTTGTTGCGGGACACGAGCTTCCACCACAGCGGTACGCCGTCCTTGGCCGCGCCGTGGTGGCGCATGCCGTCGCCGTACCGGGGGTGTTCCACCTTGATCACGTCGGCGCCGTAGTCGCCGAGAACCTGGCAGGTCAACGGTCCGGCGAGGATCGTGGACGCGTCGATCACGCGAATTCCGGAGAGCGGGGGACGGCCGTCGGTCATCTGATTCCTTTCCTCGGGTACCCCGCCCGCGTCACCGATAGGTGCAGGGACCATCGGGGCAGTACTCAAGAGGTGAGCAGCGCCAGTGGACGCACCGGGGAACCGGTGGCGCCCACGAGCTTGAGCGGGGCCAGCACGAACCCGAACTCGGCCGCACCCGTCTCGGCGAGCCGGCGCAGGTCCATCACCTCGATGATGTTGATGCCCGCCTCGACCAGCAGGATCCGGTGCACCGGCAGCGTGGCGTGCCCCGCACCGGGCGCGATCGCCTCGTACGCGATCGTCTCGGCGCCGGTGACCGCGACCTGGCGCTCGGCGAGCCACTCGGCGGCGGCCGGGCCAGGGCCGGGTGCCCCGCCCACCTGGCCGAGGAACCGGGCGGGGTCGGTGTAGTAGGTCGACCAGCCGCTGCGGATCAGCACCGCGTCGCCGGCCTGGACCGTGACGCCGGCGCGTTCCTCAGCCGCCGCCAGGTCCCCGTCCGTGATCACGTAGTCGTCCGGCAGGACGTCGACGCCGTGCAGCGCGGCGATGTCCAGCAGCACTCCCCGGCAGGTCAGCGGCTCGAACGTGTCGACGCCGTGCACCGCGATGCCGGCGTGGCTGGTCACCTCGTCGGCCACCACACCCCCGTGCAGCCGGCCGTCCTGGGAGACGTGCGCCAGCGCGTCCAGGTGCGTACCGACGTGACCGCCCATCACGATGATCTCGTTAGCCGCCGACCCGCCGTCCGGACGCATCATGTCGCCGTGGCGGCGCATCAGGGCCAGTTGGAACGCCGGATGGTTCGGCGACACCGGGATGCCGCGGCGCAGCTCATGGGCCAGGTCGACGACCTGGGTCTCCCGCAGCGCCTGCCAGAGTTTCACTGTTTCCCACCCTCGGGTGTGCTGGTGGCCATGGTCCGGTGCCCGCTCATCCGCCGAGCGTGGCGGCCCGGTCATGGGCGGCGCCCATGTCGAGTCGGAGCTTGCGGGCGATCTCCCGGAACTCCGGCTCCTCGACCATCTCGATCGTTCGGGGCCGCGGGAAGTTAACTTCGGTGATCGACTGGATGCGACCGGGAGCGGTGGCCATGAGCACGATCCGGTCGGCCAGGAACACGGCCTCCTGGATCGAGTGCGTGACGAAGACCGCGGTCTTGCGGCTCTCCAGCCAGATGCGCTGCAACTCGACGTTCATCGAGTCGCGGGTCTGCGCGTCCAGCGCGCCGAACGGCTCGTCCATCAGCAGCAGCGGCGGGTCGTGCGCCAGGGCGCGCGCCAGGGACACCCGCTGCTGCATGCCGCCCGACAGTTCCCTCGGGTACTTGTCGGCGAAGTTGCTGAGCCCGACCAGGTCCAGCAGCGCCAACCCGCGTTCGCGCCGCTCGGCCGCCGGGATCCCGGACAGTTCGGCGGACAGTTCGACGTTGCTGAGCGCGGTCCGCCACGGCATCAACGTCGCTTCCTGGAACACGAAGCCGATCGGGCTGCGGTCCTGGTGGATGCTGGACGAACTCTCGAACTCGATCGAGCCCGAGGTGGGTGACTCAAGCCCGCCCAGCAGCCGCAGCAGTGTCGTCTTGCCACACCCCGACGGCCCGAGCAGGACCAGGAACTCGCCTTCCTCGATGGTGAGGTTGACGTTGTCGAGGGCGCGGACCTCGCGGTCTTCCCCCGCGTTGAACGTCTTGTTGACGCCCCGAACGGACATGAGATTCATTGCGTCGGTCTCCAGGTCACGAAGTGGTTGCCGGTCAGGCTGTGCTGCCGACGGGTTCGCGGTCGGGTGCGGGCGTGCTGGGCAGCGGTGAGCGCCGGGCGCCCCGGATGACATCGACGACCTCGTCCGGCCGCTCCGGGGCGGTGTCCCCGCGCCACGCGACGTGCCCGTCCGGGCGGACCAGCACGTACCGGCGCTCGTAGCGGGCCGCGGCCGCGTCACTGCGCAGCCGCACGGACGTGATCGGCAGGCCGGCGGCGCGGGCCGCGGCCAGCAGCGGCTCTGCCGGCGCCTCGGCGGCGTCCGGGGCCACGACCAGGGTGAACGCGTTGCCGAGGTAGTCCAGCGTGCTGACCTGATCGCCGTCCCACGCGTGCGGTGCCCGGCAGCCCGGCCAGGTCGACTGGATCACCCGCGTCGGGTCGTCCGGCGGTTCCGGCGTCCCGTCCGGTACGCAGATCGGGGACCGCGAGTACCGGTACCCCAGGTGCAGCCCGGCGCTGTTGAACTGCCGGGACACCCATTCGGCCTTGGCCCGCAGCTCGGTACGGGCCGCCTCGCCCTCCGGACCCGGTGCCAGTACCGCCCGGTCCGTCTCGGCCATCACGATGTCGAGCCGGTCGGAGTTCATCGCCGACAGCAGGCCGTTGCGGATCGCGATCGGTTTGCGTTCGGCCTCGTAGCTGTCGAGCAGGTGCTCACCGGCCCACCCGTTGAGGTGCGCCTCGAGCTTCCAGGCCAGGTCCCAGGCGTCGCCGATGCCGGTGTTCATGCCCAGCCCACCGGTGGGTACGAACAGGTGCGCCGCGTCCCCGGCGAGGAAGACGTTGCCCACCCGCCACCGGTTGGCCACCGACTGGTAGTGCTTCCAGTGGGTGGTTTTGAGCAGCTCGAAGTCGAACGGCTTGCCGACGGCCTTGGCCAGTACGTCGTGCACGTCCAGGTTCTCGGTCGACTTCTCTGGGTCCAGGAAGTAGTACTGGTAGTTCCACAGCTCGCTGCCGTCGATCGCCGTGAAGACACCGAAGCTGTCCGGGTGCAGGGTGAAGTAAAGGTTGGCCAACCCCCGCCCGTGCACGTCGATGAAGTCGGGACAGCGGAACAGGAAGCTGACGTTGTTGCGCATGGGACCCCGCCCGACGAACCGCACGCCGAGCGCCTTGCGGACCAGGCTGCGTCCGCCGTCGCAGCCGACGAGCACGCGAGCCCGGACCCGCTGCCGGGTGCCGGAGCGGTGCTCGATCACCGCGTCGACCCCGGAGTCGTCCTGCGTGAACCCGGTCAGGGTCCAGCCGTAGTGGGTCTGGGCGGCCTCGTACCCGGCGAGGTGGGCCCGCAGGATCGGCTCCAGCGCCTGCTGGCCGATCTGCGTCTTGCCGTACGGGGACCACTCGACCTCGGGGAACCGGTGGCTGCCCGCGCCGCCGCGCATCTCCACCCGGGATGCCGACCGGAAGCGGTGCAGCTCGTGCTTGGCCAGTTCGGTGGCGAACACGATGAAGTACGGGTGGTCCGGGGGGATCGCCGCGTCCTCGACGGCGTCGGCGATCCCCCACCGGCGGAACAGTTCCATCGTCCGGGCACCGACGAGGGTCGCCTTGGGGTGCTCGGTCTCCGACTCGCGGGTCTCGATGACCGCGGACTCGATGCCGCGGCGGGCCAGTTCCGTCGCCAGCGACAGGCCGACCGGCCCGCCGCCGGCGATCAGAACCGGTACCTCGAGCACCGGCAGCGGGTCGTCGTTGATCGGGTCGCTCACGCCTTGGCCTTGGTGATGTAGGACGGATCCAGGAACGTCTTCGGGTCGACCACCTTGTTGATCATGCCGGCGCTGTGCATCAGCTTGAGCGTCGACTCCCAGTCCGCCTCGACCAGGTCGAGCATCCCGGTCACGCCGTTGTTGGCCAGCCAGGTGTCGGCCTGGGCCGGGAACTGCTCGTCGAAGGTGTTGCGCTTGGCCTCCGCGTTGTACTTCTGCAGAGCCCCGAAGACGGCGTCGCGGTTCTTCTCGTCGACGGCGAACTTCATGCCGTTGTACAGGCCGCGCAGGAACCGGGTCGGCACGTCGCCGACGTCGGTCTTGGACTGCATCGTCCAGGAGGAGCCGGCCAGCTTGATGTGGTCCTCCGGCACGAGCACGGTGAGCTTCTCGCCGGACTCCTGCTCGAGGGCCTTGCGGACGTAGTTGTGCACGATCCAGCCGTCGACGTCGCCCCTGCGCATGAACTGGTACCCGGCGGCACCGACGCCCACCACGATCAGCTTGAACTCGTCCCGCTTGACCCCGGCGGACTCGGCCAGCAGGTGGACCAGCTGCTCGGTGGAGCCGCCCTCGGAGGCGACCCCGATCCGCTTGCCGCGCAGGGCTCCGGGCTCGGCGATGGGGGCCTTGCTGAGGGAGCCGATCTCCCAGATGTCGCTGTGCTGGGCGGTAGCGATGATCTTGAGCGGGGCGCCCTCGTTGACGATCGCCGGGAGCGCCGTGCGACCGGCCCGGGTGTAGTGGGCGACGTTGCCGATGATCGCCTGCAGCGCCGACGAGCTGCCCGTCCCGCTCTGCAGGTCGGCCTGGATGCCCTCGGTGTCGAAGAAGCCCTGGTGCGCGGCGACGAGCATGTCGAGGAAGCTGACGCTGAAGTCGGCCGGGGCCATGACGGTCTGCTTGACCTTCTGCACGCCGCCGGGAGTGGTCGGCTCCTCGTCGTCACCACAGGCGGACAGCAGCGGCAGCGCCATGAGGCCGGCGCCCATGCCCAGGAGCCGTCGACGGGAGAACCCGGAGGAAAGCGAACCAGTCGTGTTGTTCTGGAGGAATTTGGACTGCGACATGACAAACCCTTCTTGTCGTGAACCGCGACCTGACGTCGGGAGGAGGCTTAGCGCCGGGTGTTTCTGACCGAGTCGTGCCACGGGACCAGGGCCCGGTTCACCGCGACGACGGCCGAGTAGAGGAGGAAGCCGAGAAGCGCGATCATGATGATCGCACCGAACACGCGGGCGATCTGCAGGTCGTTCTGCAGAATCACGAGATACCGGCCGAGTCCCTCGTTACCGCCGAGATACTGGCCGACGATCACACCGATGGTCGCGGAGACGATGGCCAACTGGGCGCCGGCCATGGTGTAGGCGAGGGTGTACGGCAGTTCCAGCTTGCGGAACCGCTCCCACTGACTCGCCTTGAGCGACATCATCAGTTCCTTGAGGGGCTTCGGAATCGATCTGACGCCGAACGCCGTGTTGATCAGGAAGGGGAAGAACGCGCTCAGTGCGGCGATGACGATCTTCGAAGTCGACCCGAAGCCGAACCACAGCAGGAAGAGCGGGATCAACGCGATCATCGGTACGACCTGCGAGGCCACCAGGAACGGGCGGGTCATCCGCTCCAGCAGCTGCCACTTGCCGATGACAAAGCCCAGCGGGATACCGAGGACACAGGCCAGGAGCAGGCCGAATACGATTTCGTAGAACGTCGTCCAGATGTGGCCGGTCCAGATGAAGGGCGTGGTGATCTGTTCGCCGAACGCCACCGCCACCTCTTTGGGCCGGGGCAGGACGAACCTGGACATGTCAGTGACGACCGCGTAGAGGTCCCACAGGGCGATGAAGATGACCACCAGGACCGGTGTGGAGATCCACGCGAATCGCGGGTGCTCCACCAGAGCCCGCCAGCGTCGGCCCTTTTTGCGGGCCGGCGCGGCGGACTTCTGATACACAGCGGACCTTGATGCCATACGAGAGGCTCCGTTCAGTACACCGGTCTTGTGATCCGGACTAGCTGCTGTAGATGGAGGGCTTGATGCTGCCCCGCTCGCGCAGGCCGTCGATCGACTTGCGGAGCAGCTCGCGTCCTTCCTGCCAGTGCTGGATGGGGGCGTCCTTCCACTGGTCGACCGGACGGTGCTGCGCGGTCTGGTAAACATGCGCGAACAACTCCGGCATCAGTTGCGCGGCGAAGTTCAGACCCATGCTGTTGCGCTCGAAACGCAGTCGTTCGATGTCGATGGTGCCGATCACGGTGGCCTCACCCGGGCCGCCGATCTCCGCGATCGTCGTGCCGTTGAAGTCGATGACCTCGGAGTTCCCGTGCGAGCGCATGCTCGGCGGGATCGCCGCGCTCTGGCGTTGCGCGAACGCCAGGTCCGGCGCGTCGGTCCAGATGCCCTCGTCGGTCTTGGCGTAGTACGCCGCGTGGTTGGCCGAGGCGAGATACACCTTGTTCTCGTAGGCGCGGGTCGCCTTCGCGCGCCGCCACGCCGGCCGGTGCGCCCCGTACGGCTCACCGGTGGGGTGCAGGATCAGCTCCGCTCCGCGGATCATGAGCGAGCGGGCCACCTCGGGGAAGGTGACGTCGTAGCAGACCATCATCCCGATCCGGCCCAGCGGCGTGTCCACCACCGGGAACAGCCCGTCCAGGCCGTACCGGTCCAGGTACTCCGAGAGGACGTCACCCGGGCTGGTGTTCGTGGCGCGGCCGGTCACGCTGCCGCAGTGGATCTTCCGGTACTTGAGGATGACCTCGCCGCGGTCGTCGATGAGGAACGCGGTGTTGAACCAGCGGCCGGGCCAGTCCGGGTCGACCTCGAAGGCGTTGCCGGCGATGTAGATGCCCTTCTCCGCGGCCACCGCGCTGAGCCGGTCGGTCTCGGGTCCGGGGATCGTCACGCAGACGGCCAGCATCTCCTCGACCGTGTCGAAGTGGTCGTAGCCCTGCAACGAGAACTCGGGCAGCAGCGCGATCTTGGCGCGGCCGAAGCGTCCCGTCGAGTAGTCGATCAGCGACAGGATGCGATTGGTGTTCGTCTGGATGACCTCGTCGCGGTCGTTCGCGTCGGTGATCTGGCGGATGGGTGACTGGATACACGCGACTCCATAGGGCGCGATGGCCACAACACACTCCCGATTTCTTCAGCTTGTTGGTCCGCCGAACCTGCTGCCGGCTCGAAGCCGCGAGCGGATCGTGCGGCGCGGGATGTCCGCCGCACACCAGAGGGCAAACATCGTTCCGCTAAAAGAAACGCCGTATCTGTTAGGGAGACAGTAGGGCCGGCCTGATGATCCGTCAAGGCTTCTAACCTGATTGCAACCAGCGGATTCGAGGCCACCCGCACTGTCGACCAGGCAGCTGCCCGCACGGGAACACCGGCGCGCGCGTTCGGTCGACAGGCCACTGGGCAGGCATTCCTATATTTAGAAGAGCAGGCTGCGCGCGATGCGCGCACCTACCGGCGGTCTCTCGTTCTCACGCCGCAACGGCGCCGGGCGAGCCGTCTCGGGCACCGGATGCAGACGCAGAGTCTTCCGCTAAGCGGTCCTGCGTTCCAGAAGCGCAACGAGATCGATGTTGAGCGGAGACCGACAGTCCAATCCGGACGGTCGGTCAGGCTGCGGTGAGCCGCTCGGACAGCCGCCGCAGCGCCGCGCTCGACGAGTGCCGGGCCAGTTCCGGACGCCCGACCGCCTCCAGC
Organism: Actinomycetes bacterium; assembly: GCA_023437285.1. Classification (GTDB taxonomy): domain Bacteria; phylum Actinomycetota; class Actinomycetes; order Mycobacteriales; family Micromonosporaceae; genus Luedemannella. The sequence continues at coordinate 14,950 of JAEZGP010000274.1, forward strand.
AACGCCCAGGCCCCGGCGAGGTTCGAGGAGAGCACCGGGAGCCGCGCCGCATCAGCCCGCTGGTCCAACGCCTCCAGGCTGGGGGCACCCGTACCGACCACGAGCAGCGCCGTGCCCGGATCAGCCGCGCCGAGCGAGGCCAGTGCCCCGTCGAGGACATCCAGGATCCGGTCCGGACCGAGGTCGTAGATCGCGCCGGTACCCGGAATCTCGACCACGTCACGGACCACCTGACCCGCGTCGGTCCAGAACCGCGCGCATTGACGCGTCAGCCAGGACGGGTACGGGGAGACCAGCACGAGCGAGCCGACGCCGAGGCGGGCCAGCAACGCGTGGATCGCCCCGGCGGCGGTGAGCACGGGCGAACCCAGCCGCTGACCGGCGCTTCGGCCCCAGTCCGCGTCCCCGTCGACGCCCAACGGATAGGAGGACCCGGTGCAGGCCACCAACGCCGCCTTCGGCGCCAGCCCACGCAGGGTGTCCAGCGCCGGCAGCACATCGTCGACGTAATGCACCAAACGGCCGGCCATGTCCAGGTCGGGCAGCACGGGCAGCCGGGCGACGTGCGGAATGATGCCGGGCGGCAGCAGGCGGTACAGCTCCGGTTCGACGGTCGGGTTCGCCGGCGGGACGACGACTCCCACACGGAGTGGGCCGTTCGGCTCGGACCCGGCGCTCACGGGAGTCTCCAATTGTTACGCTGAGCGGAACATAGTTCCGTAATGATCGACATGGTCGGAACCTATCCCACCCGGCGCGGTGCCGCAGGGGGCCGAATGGCCAGTTCGTGATCAGCAGGCAGGCCGGTCACCAGGACAATCGCTCCGGTACGCCCAGCGGCACGACGTCACCGCCACGGCTCTGACCCGCCGCGCGCGGCGGCGCCGGAAGGTCAGACCCCTCCGCCACCGAGTCGGTCCGAGATGCCACGTACCTCGTCAAGCAGGGCGGCGGCGAGCTGGTCCACCCGTCCCCGGATCCGCTCGACCGGGCCGCAGATGCTCAGTACGGCGACCGGAACCCGGTCATGGTCGAGGATCGGAGCGGCGACCGAGCCGGCGCCGGCCTGCCGCTCGCCGAACGACACCGCGTACCCCCGCTCGCGGGTGATCCGCAGCTGATCGCGCAGGTGACTGGCGTCCACGAGGGTGTGATCGGTCATCGCGGTCAGCGGCGCGGCCTCGGTCAGGTACGCCTCCTGCTCGGCCGGCGTCATGAACGCGAGGAACGCCTTGGAGGAACTGCCGGCGTGCAACGGGAACGGATGGCCGATCTGGACCGTCATCCGGACGTCGCGCGCCGGCTCCACCTGGTCGACGTAGATCCGGTGGTTGCCCGTCCTGATCGACAAGGTGGAGGTCTCGTTGGCGAACCGGCTCAGCCGACGCATCGGCTCGCGGGCGAGGTCACGGATGTCCACCCGGTCGAGGAACGCCCGGCCGAGAGCGAGCGCCGCCGGGCCGAGCACGTACCGCCGGGTGTTCTCGTCCACCTCGATGAGGCGGCGGCTGCAGAGCGTGGTCAGGATGCGGTGGATCACCGCCTTCGACAGGCCCATCTGCCGGCCGATCTCGGAGACACCGAGCGTCGGCTGATCAGACTCGGCGAAGAGCATCAGCACGTCCAGGGCACGCTCGACGCCGCTGACGGTACGAAACGCCGAATCGTTGGTCGTGCTATCGGTTGCAGCCACCGCTGCCCTCCTGGAATGGAAAACCGTACGCCGCGTGGGGCCGCCGTGGCCGGGGAATGTCAGACGGATCCATTGTGCCGCAACAGAATCTCGCGCGCGGATCGCACCACGGCAAGGTCGATGAACTGCTGGTTCTCGTCCACCGCCACCCCCGAGCCCGATGCCTCCGCCGCGTCCAGGGCGGCGACGATCCGCCTGGCCTTCGCCACCTCGGCGGCCGACGGCGTGAACACGTCGTTGATCACCGGTAGCTGGCGCGGGTGCAGCGCGGTACGGGCCCGGAAGCCGAGCCCGAGCAGCGCCGTCGTGGTCGCCCGGAGCAGCTCCAGATCGGCCAGCGCGGTCTCCACCGGCCCGATCGGCGCCGCCAGCCCGGCCGCCGAGGACGCGAGCACCAGGTCCAGCCGGATCGGCGCCATCTCCGTGCGCTCGGGTCCGGGCCGCAGGCCGAGTTCGCCGATGAGGTCAGCCTCGCCGATCCCCAGCCGGACCACCCGTGGATGGCTGGCCAGCGTCGCCGCCGACAACACTCCCCGCGCGGTCTCCACCAGCGCGATCACGGCCAGGGTCCGGTCCGGCAGACCCAGGCGGCGCTCGGCCTCCGCCAGCAGGCTGTCCGCCGCCGCCAGCAGTTCCGGCTCCGCCTTGGGCAGGACGATCCCGGCGATGCCGGGTCCGGCGACCGCGGCGATATCGTCGGCGAGCAGCGGCTCCTGGTTGACCCGGACCCACGTCTGAGGTCGGTCCGAGCCGTCGCCGACGGCCTTGGCCACGTTCTCGCGGGCAACCGCCTTCTGCGACGGCGCCACGGCGTCCTCGAGGTCGAGGATGAGCGCACCCGCGCCGGTCCGTCCCGCCTTGGCGAGCTTGTCTGGGGCGTCACCGGGCACGAACAGATAGCTGCTGGGCGTCATCAGATTCCCTTCACGGACAGGCGTCAACGACCGCTCCTTCGCAGTATTGGAACGCCTTCCCTGAGGACGGTACACCATGCCATCCTGCTCACGCTGCCGACCAACCACTCCAGCGACCCCCGTCGAGGCACGTCGATCATCGACTTGGGCGGAAAGCTCCCAGTTCAACGCAACAGCTACGGCCCACACAGGACCGAGCGGGGCGGCTCCCGACGACAACATGGCGACCGACCAGTCGAGCCCTCGCGATCACAGTGTCCCACAAAGCGGAACGTCGTTCGCGATAGTCGCAACGCCGGAGGCACCCGCCAGACCGGTCGCCTCGCGCGCCGTTGGCGAGCAGGGAACGGTCGCACGGTCTGCAGCGGATCAGCAGCTCGGCTCCCGCCGCTACGCGCTCGATGAGCGGCTCATTGAGCGGGCCGCGCGGGTCGCCGGCGCGCGCGACGGCGTTCGCTATGGATTGATGGTCGGCATGTTCGGAGCTAGGACCCCGACGATGACCTTCCTCGGTGGAATGTCACGGGCTCACCCGCACGACCCGCCACCGCTGGCTCGGCTGGAATGCCGCATCGCACTGCATCAGCTGGACGGCGGTGCCGTCAACCAGCGCGGCATTCTTGACGTCCAGGCACATCGGCGGTGCGGCGTGCAGATGGAGGGCGTCAAGCTTGAAAGCCTGGTTCTCCGGCGCCAGATCGACCGGATAGAACCGCCAGGCGCTGTCTATGCCGCAGCTGTTCTGCTCGATCAGCGCCCCGTTCCAGTGAAACTGCTGGTGGACCAGGCAAGCGGTCGGGTTGTGCTGTGGGTGCAACATAACCTCCGCCGGCCTGAAGCCGCCGTTGAAGCCGGGCAGTGTCTGCACCTCGATGTTCCACAGCTGGTTGGCCTGGCCGGCACCGAGGCAGGTCCACTGCTGGATGCGGGCGCCGTGCTGCCGCCCGCCGTCCGGCCAGGTGTCCACGTCGAGGCACTTGGCCGAACTGAGCGGGCGGAAGGTGTAGTTGTAACCGGTCGGCGTGAGGTACCAGCTTGAGCAGCTGCCGCCGAGGTCGGGCGTGTCGCCGAGTCGGGGCTGCCGCAGGCACCGACCGCTCTTGCGGTTGATGAACTGCACGCTGTACTCGTTCTCGTGCTGCGGCGATGATCGCTGCATCGTCCAGTGCTTCGCGGAAGCGTCCCCGCAACTCGTCTGCACCATCGGGGTACCGGCGTCGGTGCCGTAGCCATCCGGGAAGACGCAGTTGCCGGTCGCGGCGGAGACCAGGTAGACGTAGGACGTACCGGGGTAACGCACCACCTGGATACGCTGGCGGGCGACGGTCTGTGGGTGGGAACATCTGCCGGAGGTCACCGAGCCGTCGTTGCGCGCCTCGAGGCAGTAGTCGCTGCCCTCCTTCTGCATCAGGAACGTGACAGGCGGGTAGGTGTCGGCGTGCGCGGCGGTTGTCGGCGCGAGGGTGACCGCCACAGCGCTCACGGTGAGCATCAGACTGAGCAGAAGCCGGTGCAGGGTACGTCGTTTCACGGTGGCCCTTCTGGTCGGCGCGATGGGATCGGAAGCCCACGTTCGGTGCCGGGCCGTGGGATCAGCAGAGTCTATTCATACGTATGACTGTTGCCCTGCGTCGTGCTACGTCCAGATACGCGGAACGCAGCCGCGGACACGGCGTGACCATCGACTGTGGATCAGAGCAGGATGGGCGGCCCGTTCAGCTCGGCGCCTAGCTCCTCGCAGTGGACCGCCATGGCGTCGGCGACGCATAGGTTGCAGACTCCGATTGCCAGCGTTCCACCCGCACGGTGACGCGAGGCGCAGGCGAGAGGACCCGCGCGGGGAAGACCGGGGGCGGCGCCGTGTCCGCGCCACCCCCGAATCTCCGTCACGAGCCCAGAGTGATCTTGAAGATGCGCTCGGCGCTGTTGTTCGGCACGCTGTCCTTGTCACCGCGGGTGCTGGTGGTGAGCCACAGGCCGCCGTCGATGCTCGGCTCGACTGTCCGCAGCCGGCCGTACGTGCCGCTGAGGAACTGCTGCAGGTCGGTCAGGCCGGCACCGGAGATCTGTGCCCGGTACAGGCGGGCACCACGCAGGCAGGCGATGAACAGCGCGTCGCCGACGACCGCGATGCCGCTGCACGAACCGGTCGCTACCGGATACGTCTGCTTGGGCGCCACGAATCTGGGTTCGGCGCAGCTGCCGGTCGTGCCTTCGCAGCGCGGCCAACCGTAGTTGCCGCCGCGTACGATGAGGTTCGTCTCGTCCATGACGGAGTTGCCGAACTCCTGCTCCCACAGCTGGCCCTGGGAATCGAAGGCGAGCCCTTGCGGGTTGCGGTGCCCGTAGCTCCACACGGCGGTACCGAACGGGTTGTCCGCGGGGATGCTGCCGTCCGGGTTGATGCGCAGCACCTTGCCCGCCAGGTT
>JAEZGP010000427.1 GCA_023437285.1 Actinomycetes bacterium
GCGCAAGGGCGGCGGGGCTGAGGCCCGCGGCCGCTGGCGCGGCGGCGCGGACAGGGCCCGGGCGGACAGGGCCCGGGCGGACAGGGCTCAGGCGGACAGGGCTCAGGCGGACAGGGTCAGGGTGGGCGACGTCTGTCACGGCCATGGCCGGCACGGTGACGGCAGCCACCGCGGCCACGGCCGCCGCGCAGGTGGAGAGGACAACCACTGTCCGTACGCGCATGCGTAGCTCCTGTTCGATGGGACGGGGCGGGCCGACGCGGGGAAAGCGCATTCCCGATAGGGACCGTCGCATTCCCCACCGTGGCAGTCAATGCGCGACGTGTGCAGGTTTGTTGCAGAGATCAACACGGGCCGGCGCGCGGCGAAGCGGCGCACCGGCCGCCCATGATTGCGAAACTACCCAGATGACGTGCTGGTTTAGCTACCGACCGACCGGGCACACATACCCTGTGTGGTGCCCAGGCAGGTCCGGTCGAGACCGATCACACGCGTCACACTAAGCTCGGGGCGGCGAAGGAGTATGTGTTGAGCGCTCTGCGGTACGGCGGCAATGACGGCGACGGTGACTCGACCGTGACCGCCGCCGGCGAACCAGGCGAGCTTCGGGCCGAGGTGCTGCAGAAGGAGCCCGTGACCGTGCTGCGGGTGGCCGGGCCGCTGCGCCGCGGTGACGGGCCCCGGGCCAACCGCTGGATCATCGACGCCCTCGCGGACAGCCCGGACGGGCTCGTCGTCGATCTCGGCGACCTGACCGTCGAGCCGGGTGTCGGCGAGCCCCTGCAACCGGTGGCCACCCTCGCCAAGGCGTGGCCCGGTCGCGTCCTGGCCATGTGCCGGCGCCCCGACAGCCTCCGCCCGCCCCTGGTCCCGATCTTCCCGACCGTCGACGAGGCCGTCGAGCACGTGCGCGCCGCGACCCCGGCGCCGCGGCGCTGGCAGGAGCTGGAGCGCTCGCCGGCCGCGTCGGCCGACGCCCGCCGCATGGTCACCCAGGCCTGCGCCGAATGGCACCTCGACGGCGTGCTGCCCGCCGCGCAACTCGTCGTGACCGAGCTTGTCAACAACGCCGTGCTGCACGCCAGCGGCCGCTTCCTCGTGGTCGCGACGCTGACCGATCACGGCCTGCACGTGTCCGTACGCGACTCCAGCCGGCAACTGCCGCGCATGCGCCGCGTCGAGGACGTGGGGCCCGACGGCGGACAGGGCCTCACGCTGGTGAACGCGTTCGCGACCGAGTGGGGCGCCACCCCGCTCGCCGAGGGCAAGATCGTGTGGGCCGACCTGCGCGAGTGAAGCCGGCGCGGCACTATGGTGGTGCGGATCTACGAGTTGTGACGTGGCCACATAGTGGCGTACGCAGAGCGGACGGGCGGTAGGCATGTCTTTGACGATCGGTGTCGACGAGCGCGACAACCTCGCGGTGGTGTCGGTGGACGGCGAGCTGGACCTGGCCACGGCCCCGGACCTGGCCGCCGCGATCGACGGGCAGGTCGCCGAGGGCCGCGTGCAGATCGTGCTGGACCTCACCGCGCTGTCCTTCTGTGACTCCGCCGGCCTGCGTGTGTTCGTCCGCTACCGCCGCCAGCTCGAGGAGATCGGGGGCCGGTTCGTGGTCGCGGCGCCCAGCCCGATGGTGCGCCGCGTGCTGGAGATCAGCGGGCTGGCCGAGATGTTCGGCAGCTACGCCACGGTCGACGAGGCCGTCGAGGCGCTGTCGTCCGGCCCGCTGCCCGCCGGCGGCTGACCCGCTTCAGCTGACCCGCTTCAGCTGACCCGTAACGCGGGTCCTTGACACCGCCCGGCAGACTCGGCGCCGATCGTCCACAGCGGACGACGTACGCCCAGTCGGTGCCCGGGAGGACCCGTCGATGTCCGAGCAGAGCAACGCCTATCTCGACCAGGTCGTCGCGCGCCAGGAGGCGCTGGAGGAGAACCTGCGCGCCAAGCGGGCGGCTTACGCCCCGGCCGTCGTCATGTCCGCTCCGCGCGGCCGGACCGGCCGCGTCCAGCAGGCCGCCACGCCGCCGCCCACGCCCGCCGGCGCGGTCGGCGTGCGGGTCACCGGGATCGGCCCGTGGAAAACCGTACTGGTGCCGCCGAACGCCTTCGTGGTGCACACCCGCCGGGGCCACGCCGAACCGCTGCACATGGGCCTGGGGGTGTCGTTTCGGTACCGGCCCCGCACCGACTCGTTCATGGTCGTGCCCGGCGCCATGCAGACCATCGTCATCAGCGCGCGCTGCATCTGCGAGGAGCTGCAGGGCGTACTCGTCCAGGCGTACGTGCAGTGGATCATCGAGGACATCGGCACGGCCTACCGCAGGCTCGACTTCAGCGACACCGAGGACCCGATGCGGCTGGTGAACCTCCAGCTGCGCGAGCAGGCCGAGGCGGCGATCAAGGACAAGGTCGCCACCATGGGCGTACGGGAGGTGCTCAGCGACAAGCAGCCCATCATCGAGGAGCTGACCGCCCGCCTGCGCGACGTGGCCGAGGGCTCCGGCGACGCCAACCGGGGCCTGGGCCTGCGCATCGTCACCGTGCAGATCAAGGAGGCCGTGGTCAGCTCGGCGCGGCTGTGGGAGAACCTGCAGGGCCCCTACCGGGCCGACCAGCGCCGCGTCGCCCGCCTCGCCGAACTGGCCGCCGACGCCTCGGTGACCGAGCGGGAGCTCGCCGCCGACCGTACCCGCACCAGCCTGCGGCTGGAGAACGAGCGGCAGGTCGCCGAGTTGCAGGCCCGCCACGAGGCGGCCCGCTTCGACCGGGAGGCCGAGGAAAAGGTACGCCGGGCCGAGCGCGACCGCGTCGACGAGCAGCTGCTCGCCGACCTGGCACACGAGGGTGCCCAGCACGCCCTGCGCCTGGCCCGCGAGCGTCACGACGCCGAGCAGGAGTTCGCCCGGGCCCGGGCGACGTCCGCCGCGCAGTTGGCGGGCCTGGAACTCGACGCCGAGCTGGCCCACGCCCGGGCCCGGGCCGAGGCCGGCCACCAGGTCGGGCTGCTGGACCTGGAACGCGCCCGCGTCCAGGCCGAGATCGACAACGGGCAGTCGCCGGCCAGCGTGCAGGCCCGGCTCATCGACGCGCTGCCCGACATCGTGGCGCGCCTGCCCAAGCCCGACGAGCTGCGCTCGGTCACGATCGGCGGGTCCGACCAGACGACCGTCGCCGGTCTGATCACCGAGTTGGCCGCCGTCGTCGGCGCGCTGCGCTCGGTGACGCCGTCGTCAGGACCCTGAGCCGGCCGTCTCGGCGGTCGGCAGCCGCACCACGAAGTGGGTGTCGCCGGGGCGCGAGGTCACCGTGATGTCGCCGCCGTGCCGGTTCACCACGATCCGGTACGAGATGTCGAGTCCCAGACCCGTGCCCTGGCCCACCGGCTTGGTGGTGAAGAACGGTTCGAAGATGCGCTGGCGCACCTCCTCCGACATGCCCGGCCCGGTGTCGCCGATGTCGACCAGTACGCCGTTGTCCGTGTGCGAGGTGCGCACCGTCAGCGTGCCGCGCCCCTCCATCGCCTGCGCCGCGTTGTCGATGATGTTCGTCCACACCTGGTTGAGCTCCGCCGGGTACGCCGGTACGCGCGGCAGGTCGGGGTCCAGCTCCTTTACGATCGTGATGCCGTCGCCGAGCTTGTGGCGCAGGACCATGATCGTGCTCTTGAGGCCCTCGTGGACGTCGATCCACTGGTGCGCGGCGCGGTCCATCTGCGAGTACTGCTTGGCGGCGCCGACCAGCGCGGAGATGCGCGCGCTCGCGTCCTCCACCTCGCTCATCAGCATCTCGGTCTCCAGCGTGTACCCCAGCCAGCGGATCGACTGCTCCAGCAGGGACGGGTCGACCTTGTCGGCAATCTCGTCGAGGCAGGCGACGTCCATGCCGGCGGCGGTGAGGACGGGGGACAGGTCCCAGCCGTCGCGTACCGCGTGGTCGTCGAGCCAGTCGGTCAGCTCGTCCTCGCGGTCGGCGGCCTGCATCGGGGTCAGCTCGACGGCGTTCTTCAGCCGGGCGATCACGGTCTCCTGAAGGTCGACCAGGTTGCGCAGCTGGGTGCGGTCGATGCTGCCGTCGGCCAGCATGGCCAGCTTGTGGCGCATGTGCGCCAGCCGCTCGCGCAGCGCCGACGTGGCCCGCGCCGTTGCCGCGGCCGGGTTGTTCAACTCGTGCATCAGCCCGGCCGACAGCGAGCCGAGCGCCACCAGCCGCTCGCGCTGCGAGATCAGCGCGTCCGTGGTGCGCATGCCGTGGTAGAGGCCCTCCAGCAGGTGCACCGCCGTCGGGAACCATTCGCGCAGGGCCGGGCCGAACTCGGCGGCCGGCAGGACCAGGAAGCGGCAGTCGGTGACGGCCCGGATCGACGACGCGTACACGGCCACGGCTTGCGCGTCGGCGATCCACGCCTGGGTGGCGCCCGCGTACACGCCGCGCTGGCCCGTCCGGCTGATCTCCACCTCGTCGCCGCGCACCTGGCGCGACATGGCCAGCTCCCCGTCGAGGAGGATGATGAACGACTCGGCCGGCCGCCCCTCCTCGACCACGTGGGTGCCGGCCGGGTACGACTCCACCCGACCGTGCTCGGCCACCCACCGCAGCTGGTCCTCGTTGAGGCTCTCGAACAGGAACAGTCCGCGCAGCTCGTTGAGCGAGATGGCCGTCATGTCGTCTCCAGGTAGCGGTGGACCAGGCTGACCGCCATGGCGCCCTCGCCGACCGCGGACGCCACGCGCTTGACCGAGCCGGCCCGCACGTCCCCCGCCGCGAAGACGCCGGGCACGCTGGTCTCCAGGTGGTACGGGTCGCGGGGCAGCGTCCAACCCGCCGGCCGTTGGCCCTCGACCAGCAGGTCGGCGCCGGTGCACACGAAACCCTGCTCGTCGCAGCGCACCTGTGAGCGCACCCAGCCGGTCGGTGGCTGCGCACCGATGAAGATGAACAGGTGGCCGGCCTTGAGCGTCTCGGTCGTGCCGTCCGCGGCGCGGACCGTGATCGCCTCCAGCCGGCCGTCGCCGTGCGCCTCGGTGACCACGGTGCCCGTACGGGTCTGCACGTTGGGCAGGGTGGCCAGCTGCTCGATGAGGTAGTGCGACATGGACCGGGCCAGCGAGTCGCCGCGCACCAGCAGCGTCACCCGGGCCGCGTGCCGGGAGAAGAACACCGCGGCCTGCCCGGCCGAGTTGGCCCCACCGACGATGTAGACGTCCTCGCCCGCGCAGGCGGAGGCCTCGGTGGCCGCCGACCCGTAGTACACGCCCCGGCCGGCCAGCTCCGCCACGCCCGGCGCCTGCAGCGGACGGTACGACACGCCGGTGGCGAGCAGGACGGTGTGCGCGGCGACCTCGCTGCCGTCGGCGAACCTGATCAGCCGCGCCGAACCGCGCACCTGCAGGTCGGTCACGTCACGGGCGGCCAGCAGCTCCGCGCCGAACTTCGTCGCCTGCCGCCGGGCCCGGTCGGTGAGCTGGTAGCCCGACACCCCGTCGGGGAAGCCCAGGTAGTTCTCGATGCGCGAGCTCTGCCCGGCCTGCCCGCCCACGGCCAGCCGCTCGACGAGGACGGTCCGCAGGCCCTCCGAGGCCCCGTAGACGGCCGCGCCGAGCCCGGCCGGCCCACCGCCGATGATCACCACGTCATAGAAGTCGGCGGCCGGCGCCGTCGCCAGGCCCACGGCCTCGGCGACCCGCGCGGTGCTCGGCGCCGGCAGCGGCGTGCCGTCCGGCGTGACCACCAGCGGTACGGCGTCCTCGCCGACCCCCGCCGCGTCGAGCAGCCGCCGGCCCTCGGGGTCGTCCGCGCCGAACCAGCGGTAGGGGACCTGGTTGCGGGCCAGGAAGTCGCGCATCTCGAACGACGGCGCGCTCCACCGGTGACCCACGACCTTGACCTCGGTCACCTCCGGCTCGCCGGCCGCCTGCCACGCCTCCACGAGCGCGTCGACGACGGGGTAGAGCTTCTCGTCGGGCGGCTCCCACGGCTTGAGCAGGTAGTGGTCGACATCCACCACGTTGATCGCCGCGATCGCCGCGTCCGTGTCCGCGTACGCCGTCAGCAGCGCCCGGCGCGCCCGCGGGAACAGGTCCATGGCCTGCTCCAGGAACTCGACGCCGCTCATCTGTGGCATGCGGTAGTCGGCCAGGATCGCCGCGACCCGCCCGCCGCGCAGCTTCAGCTCGCGCAGCGCGTCCAACGCCTCCGGACCCGAAGCGGCGCGTACCACCTGGTACTGCTCGCCGTACCGGCGGCGCAGGTCCCGCGCGATCGCCCGCGACACGGCCGGATCGTCGTCGACTGTCAGCAGGACCGGCCTACCCAAGGTCCCTCCCCCTGGTTGGGTTTGTCAGCACCAGTCTGCCCCCACGGCGGGCCCGCGCCAACAACCGGCGGGCCGGTGCGGCAACCCGCGGTCGGACGGCCCTGCGACAGGGGTCCAACGGTTGTCGTGTCAGCCTGTCACCAGCGTTTAGCCTGGACCGGCGTGGAGAGGTGGGCGGCGAGGGTGAGAGTGGCGCGACTGCACGGTCCGGGCGACATCCGGGTCGGCGACGAGGGGGTGCCGTCGGCCGGGGCGGGGGAGAGCCTCGTTCGGGTCGAGGCGGTCGGCCTGTGCGGCTCCGACCTGCACTGGTACGACGAGGGCGGGATCGGCGACGCGCGGCTGAGCCGGCCGTTGGTGATCGGCCACGAGTTCGCCGGCGTCGTGGTGGGCGGCCCGTTCGACGGGCAGCTCGTGGCCGTCGACCCGGCCGTGCCGTGCGGGACGTGCCCGAGCTGCCGGCGCGGGTACTACAACCTCTGCCCGGCCGTGGACTTCGCCGGGCACGGCACCAGCGACGGCGCGCTGCGCGAGTACCTGGTGTGGCCGACCGAGCACCTGCACCCGCTGCCCGCCAGCATGACGGCCGCCGACGGCGCCATGCTGGAGCCGCTGGGCGTGGCCCTGCACGCCGTGGACCTCGGCCACGTGCACCTCGGCTCCACCGTCGCGGTCGTGGGCTGCGGCCCGATCGGGCTCCTGCTCGTCCAGTTGGCCCGCCGCGCCGGCGCGACCCGCGTGTACGCCATCGACCCGCTGGCGCACCGGCAGGCGGCCGCCGAGGCGTTCGGCGCCCACCCGCTGCCGCCGGACGCCAAGCTCGGGCCGGTGGGCCTCGCCGACGTGGTGTTCGAGGTCGCCGGCAACGACGAGGCCGTCCACACCAGCCTGCTGGCGGCCCGGCCCGGGGCCCGTGTGGTGCTGGTCGGCATCCCCGACACCGACCGGACGTGCTTCACGGCGGCGCTGGCCCGCCGCAAAGGCCTGTCCCTGATCATGGCCCGTCGGATGAACGAGGTGTACTCCCGCGCGATCGCGCTGGTGGCCGCCGGCGACGTGGACGTGCGCTCGGTCGTCACCGACCGGTTCCCGCTCAGCCGCGCCGACGAGGCGCTCGCCACGGCGGCCCGGCGCGGCGGCCTCAAGGTGATCGTGGAACCCTGAGCGGCTGTCGGTATCACGAATGCCGTCGCGGCGTGCGACGCCTACGATGACGGCCACGCCCCCGCCACACCGTGCGGACGGCGGTGGACGGGGGAGCGGATGTCGGAGAATCTGGCGATGGAAAACGTGGTAGGCGGCGCGGTGCCCGAGCCGGTGACCCAGTGGCGTCCCGGGCGGGTCGTGCTGGGGGCCGCGCTCGGCGTGGCCGGGCACGTCCTGGCGCTCGTCGGCGCGTTCATCGCCGGCCGGTCGAGGGACGTCGGCGATGGTTTCGACGATCTGGCCGCCGTCGCCATGACATTTTTCGGTGTGCAGGCCGCGTTCCTCATCGCGGTCGTGGTGACCGCCGTGGTGCTGCTGGTGCGCCACCGCCGCGACCTGGCCGTCGGCCTGCTCGGCGGCTGGGCGCTCGGCACGGCGTTCTGCGTGCTGATCATGTCGGGCGTTGTCCCGGTCAGCTGATCCGGACGGCGGGCCTGGTCGGGAAGGGCGCCGCGACGCGCAGCCGACACGCTGCGGGCCGCCGAGCCGCCGCTAACCCGGCGTGGGGCTGTCCGGCGGCGCGGCGCTGTCCAGGGCGGCGGCGATGGCGCGCAGGTGTACGGCCGTGGCGCGGCAGCAGCCGCCGATCAGGCGCGCCCCCGCGGCGATCCATTCCCGGGCCGTGCGCGGGTCGAGTGTCACCGTGCCGGTCCAGTCGCGGCGCACCGCGTCCCAACGTTCCCCGCTGTTGGGGTAGGCCAACCCGGGGCGCTTCGCGACGGACGTGGCGACGGCGACGGCCGCGGTCACGTCGGTGGGCGCGCAGCAGTTGACGCCGACGGCGACGATCTCCCGTACCCCGACGGCCACCCCGAACGCCTCGTCGAGCGGCTGCCCGGCGGGGGTACGCGTACCGTCCACTGTGTACGACAGCCACGCCGGGGTGTCGAGCCCGGCTAGGGCCAGCATCAGCGCCTCGCCCTCGTCCGCGTCCGGCACCGTCTCGCAGGCGAGCACGTCGGCGCCTGCGTTGGCGAGCACCTCCAGGCGCGGGCGATGGAAGTCGACCAGTTCGTCGACGCTGAGCCCGTAGCGGCCCCGGTATTCCGACCCGTCCGCGAGCATCGCCCCGTACGGCCCCACGGAGGCGGCGATCCACACCGGGCCGGCGATGCCCTCGTCGTAGGCGCGCTCGCGGGCCTCGTCGGCCAGCGCGACGCTGCGGCGCAGCAACGCCTCGGCCCCGCCGGCGTCGATGCCGCGCCGCGCGAAGCCGGCCGTCGTGGCCTGGTAGCTGGCGGTCGTGATCACGCGCGCCCCGGCGCGCAGGAACGCGAGGTGGGCCTCGACCACGGCGCCCGGGTCGTCGATGAGCAGGCGCGCCGACCACAGGTAGTCGGTCAGGTCGCTGCCCGTGGCCGTCAACTGGGAGGCCAGGCCGCCGTCGAGGAGGACGACGCCGTGCTGCAACGTGCGGGCCAGATCGCCGCCGGCGGCGGCCCACGGCCCACCCGCGGCCACCAACCCGTCGGTCGTCGCGGTCTCCATCACCTATGAACCATATCGTCCTGAAGACGCCCATGAACAGGTCTCGCGATCGACCGGGTGCCGCAAGCGGCCGCCAACCAGGATTGACCCGCATGTTCTCCTTGACGCATGGCTACCAGGGCACCCCGGGACGACAACGGCGGACGCGACCACGAGGTTCACCCACCCTCGGTGGGGGGACCCAGCTCCGTGGCGGCCGGCGTGGCGGGGGTGGCGGCGGGCCTGTCGGCCGGTCTTTCCCAGATGGGGGTACGCCGCGGCGCACGCGCGCTGCTGCGCGTCAACCAGGTGGGCGGCTTCGACTGCCCGGGTTGTGCCTGGCCGGAGCCGGCCGGCGCGGACCGTTCGCACGTCGAGTTCTGCGAGAACGGCGTCAAGGCCGTCGCCGAGGAGGCCACGCTGCGCCGGGTGGGTCGCGAGTTCTTCGCGGCGCACCCGATCAGCGAACTGGCCGGGCGTACCGACCATTGGCTGGGCCAGCAGGGCCGGCTCACCGAGCCGATGATCCGCCGCGCCGGCGCCGACCGCTACGAGCCGATCGGCTGGGACGCGGCGATCGCCCTGGCCGCCGACACCCTGCGCGGCCTGTCCTCGCCCGACGAGGCGGTCTTCTACACGTCCGGCCGTACGTCCAACGAGGCGGCGTTCTGCTGGCAGCTGCTCGCCCGCGCGTACGGGACGAATAACTTGCCCGATTGCAGCAACATGTGCCACGAGTCCTCGGGGGTCGCGCTCACCGAGACGATCGGGATCGGCAAGGGCAGCGTCACCCTCGACGACCTGCACGCCGCCAAGCTCATCGTGGTCGTCGGGCAGAACCCCGGCACCAACCACCCGCGCATGCTCATGGCGTTGGAGCGGGCCAAGCGGGCCGGCGCCACGATCGTCGCGATCAACCCGTTGCCGGAGGCCGGCCTCATCAGGTTCAAAAACCCCCAGAAGGTACGCGGTTACGTCGGGTCGGGCACCCCGCTGGCCGACCACTTCCTGCAGATCAAGGTCGGCGGGGACCTGGCGCTGTTCGCGGCCGTCGGCGCGCTGCTGCTCGATCGGGACGCGGTCGATCACGCCTTTGTCGACGCGTACACCGTGGGGTTTGACAGCTACCGCGACGCGGCCCGCGGCCCCGACTGGGCGGCGACCACCGCGGCGACCGGGCTGACCCGCGAGGAGATCGAGACGCTCGCCGGGCTGTTCGCCGACTCGCCCGCGACCATCGTGTGCTGGGCCATGGGCCTCACCCAGCAGCGCGACGCCGTCGCGACCATCCGCGAGATCGTCAACGTGCAGCTGCTGCGCGGCATGATCGGCCGGCCCGGGGCGGGCCTGTGCCCGGTGCGCGGGCACTCCAACGTGCAGGGCGACCGCACCATGGGCATCGTCGAGCGGCCCCCGGCGTGGGCGGACGCGCTGGGGGAGTACTTCGGTTTCGCGGTGCCGCGCGAGCACGGTTACGACACCGTCAACGCGACCCGGGCCATGCGCGACGGCCGGGTACGCGCGTTCCTGGCGCTGGGCGGCAACTTCGCCGCCGCGACACCCGACACGGCCGTCACCGAGGCGGCGCTGCGCTCGGTCGACCTGACCGTGCACATGTCGACGAAGCTCAACCGCTCCCACGTCGTGCCCGGGCAGGTGTCGCTGATCCTGCCCTGCCTCGGCCGCACCGAGCGCGACGGCGACCAGTTCGTCACCGTCGAGGACTCGATGTCGGCCGTGCACGCCTCCCGGGGCCGCCTGCGGCCCGCCTCGCCGGACCTGCGCTCCGAAGTGGCCATCGTCGCGGCGCTCGGCCGCGCGCTGCTCGGCGACGCCACCGACCCGGTGCCCGGCCGGCCCGCGCTGCCCTGGACGGCGTTCGCCGCCGACTACGCGGCCGTGCGGCGGGCCATCGCGGACGTGGTGCCGGGCTTCGAGAACTTCGAGGCGCGGGTGGCCGGCGACGGGTTCACGCTGCCGCACCCGCCGCGCGACGCGCGACGCTTCCCGACCCCGTCCGGGCGGGCGGTGTTCACGGTGAACCGGCCGACCGCGCTTCACGTGCCGGCGGGGCGGTTGCTGCTGCAGACGGTACGCAGCCACGATCAGTACAACACCACGATCTACGGGCTGGACGACCGCTACCGGGGCATCCGCGGCGGCCGGCGGGTCGTGTTCGTCGCCCCGGCCGATCTCGACGCGCTCGGCATCGCGGACGGGTCCCTTGTGGACGTGGTGTCCGAGTGGGCCGACGGCGTCGAGCGGCGCGCTCCCGCGTTCCGGGTCGTGGCCTACCCGACGGCGCCGGGCTGCGCGGCCGCCTACTTCCCGGAGGCCAACGTCCTCGTGCCGCTGGACTCCACGGCCGACGGCTCCAACACCCCCACCTCCAAACAGATCGTCGTACGGCTGGAGCCCGTCAGTGGGTAGGACCGCGGCCCGCCGGCCCATCGTCCACATCGACGTCGGCACCGGGGTGTCCCGCCGGCCGGACACCGTGGCGGCCGAGGAGCCGCTGGAGATCCGCGTCGGGCGGGCCCCGATCGCGGTCACCATGCGTACCCCCGGCGACGACCTCGACCTGGCACTCGGCTTCCTGCTCACCGAGGGCGTCATCGCGGCCGCGTCCGACGTGCGTACCGCCCAGCTGTGCGCGGGCGACAACGCGCCGAACACGTACAACGTGGTCGACGTGCGGCTCGCCGACGGCGTCGCGCCGCCCGCGACGGATCCGACCCGCAACTTCTACACGACCAGTTCGTGCGGCGTCTGCGGCAAGGCCAGCATCGACGCCGTGCGTACCCGGTCGCGCTACCCGGTCGCCGCCGACCCGCTGCGGCTGCCGGCGGCGCTGGTGGCGTCCCTGCCCGGGCGGTTGCGGGCGGCGCAGCCCGGCTTCGACCGCACCGGCGGCCTGCACGCCGCCGGCCTGTTCACCGCCGACGGCGACCTGCTGTGCGTACGCGAGGACATCGGCCGGCACAACGCCGTGGACAAGGTGATCGGTTGGGCGGTGCGGGAATCACGGTTGCCGCTGACCGGGCACGTGCTCGTGGTCAGCGGCCGGGCCAGCTTCGAACTGACCCAGAAGGCGTCCATGGCCGGCATCCCGGCGCTGGTGGCGGTCTCGGCGCCGAGCACCCTCGCCGTCGACCTGGCCGCCGAGGTCGGGCTCACGCTGGTCGCCTTCGCCCGGGGTACGACCATGAACGTGTACGCGGGCAGCGAGCGCATCGCGGACGTCCCGTAGCGTTGCGGGCGCCCCGCCAGCGAACCTGGTCGATCAGGCAGGATGCCCCGGGTGGCGCGGGATGTGGTGGTCGTCGGGGGTACGGGCGTCGACACGATCGTGCGGGTGCCGGAGCTGCCCGTACCGCTTGCGGATTCGGTGATGACGCCGGGGATCGGCGACTGGGCGGGGCACACCGGGTACGGCGTGGCGCTGGGCTGCCACTCGCTCGGCCTGGCCACGACGCTGCTCGACCTCATCGGGGAGGACCCGCAGGGCGACCTCGTGCGGGGCGAGTGCGCGCGGCGGGGCGTCGACCTGCGCTACCAGGTCTCGCCGCTCGGGACCCGGCGGGCCGTGAACCTCGTGGACGGGCAGGGCCGGCGGATGTCGTTCTACGACGCCCGCGACTCGCCCGACCTGCGCCTGCCGCGCGAGTTCTACCTGCCGCACGTGCGCGGCGCGCGGCACGTGCACCTGTCCATCATGGACTTCGCCCGGCACCTGTTCGACGACCTGCTCGACCTGGGCATCCCCACGTCGACGGATCTGCACGACTGGGACGGGGTCGACCCGTACCACTGGGAGTTCGCCCGACAGGCCGACGTCGTGACGTTGAGCGTCGCGCGGATCAGCGACCGGTTCCGCGAGGTCATGGGGCGCGTCGTCGCCGAGGGCCGCGCGCAGGTGGTGATCGCGACGGCGGGTGCGGACGGGTGCTACGTGCTCGCGCGCGGGCAGGACGGCGTGCGGCACGTGCCGGCCGCGACCCCGACCCGGGCGGTGGTGGACAGCAATGGCGCCGGCGACGCGTTCGTGTCCGGGTTCCTCTACGGCCGGCTCGCGGGCTGGCCGCTGGAGCGCTGCGTGCGGGCCGGTACGGTCGCGGGCGCCTACGCGTGCGGCGCGCAGGGCACGCACGCCGAGGTCATCGACGCGCCGGGGTTGCTGGCGGCGCTGGCGTGACGTCCGTGGCGCGAAACGCGCGCCGGTACGCCGACGGCGACGTGCGCATCACGCGCGTGAAGTGGTGGCGGAACGTCACCGCCGTCTCGAAGCCGACCCGCGCGGCGACCTCCTCGACGGGCGTCGCGGTCGCCTCCAGCAGCGGCAGGCTGGCCTGCACGCGTTGGGCGATCAGCCAGCGGATCGGGCTCGTGCCGGTGCGCCGCGCGAAGTGGCGCAGGTAGGACCGCGTCGACATGTGGGCTCGGGCCGCCATCGCGGCGACGCTGATCGGTTCGTCGAGGCGCTGCAGGGCCCACGTCATGCTGGCGCCGACGGGGTCGACGTCGTCGGTCTCCGGTACGGGCGTCTGGATGAACTGCGCCTGGCCCCCGTCGCGGTGCGGCGGGATGACCAGCCGCCGGGCCACCGCGTTGGCCACGCTCGGGCCGAAGTCGCGCCGCACCAGGTGCAGGCACAGGTCGAGGCCGGCCGCGCTGCCGGCGCTGGTCAGCACGTCGCCCTCGTCGACGTAGAGCACGTCCGGGTGCACGGTCACGGCGGGGAACCGCTCGCGCAGCAGGTCCGCGTACCGCCAGTGGGTCGCCGCCCCACGCCCGTCGAGCAGACCGGCCGCCGCGAGCGCGAACGCCCCCGAGCAGATGGACACGATCCGTGCCCCCTTGCGGTGCGCCGCCCGCAGGGCCGTCAAAAGATCAGAATCAACCTCCCCGTGTACGTCCGCAACGCCCGGCACGATCAGGGTGTCCGCGTCGGCGAAGGTCCCCAGCCCGTACGCGGTCTGTATCGTCGCCCCGCCGACCAGGCGCACCGGGCCGGGCTTCACGGCGCAGACAACGTACTCGTACCAGGGGACGTCGAGTTCCGGGCGGGCCAGCCCGAACACCTCCGAGGCGATGCCGACCTCGAACCCGGTCATCCCCTCGTACGCGAGGACGGCGATCGTGGGGCCGCGCCGTCGGGGCGGGGAGAGGTCCCGGGTCAGCATGGCGAAATATTAGCGAATGGCGTCTATCGCGCCACTGTCGCGGATGCGGGCCGGGCCGCGAGGCTGATGGCATGACGACAACGGCTGATGGCAGCATTCAAACGGCTCGCGGCGGGACGGCGGAAACGGCGGCCGCGTCGCGCGTACTCAGCACTGGTTTCGCCACCGCGGAGGCGGCGGTGGCCCACTTCGCCCGGCGCCTCACGCTGGAGGCCGACGTCAGTGACGTCCAGGCGGACCTGGCCGCGGGAGTCGAGGGCCTGGTGGTGGTCGACAGCCGGTCGGCCCTGGCCTGGCAGCAGGGGCACCTGCCGGGGGCGCTGCACCTGCCCACGGCGGAGATCGCGGCGCGTGCCGAGTCGCTGATCCCGCGCACGTCGGCGGTGGTGACCTACTGCTGGGGGCCGGGCTGCAACGGCGCGACGCGCGCCGCGCTGGCCTTCGCCACGTTGGGGTACCGGGTGAAGGAAATGATCGGCGGCTACGAGTACTGGGTCCGCGAGGGCTTCCCGGTGGTTACCGCGCTCGGCCGGGTGAGTAGGCCCGTCGATCCGCTCACCGCGCCGGCCGACTCGGCCACCTGCGCCTGCTGAACGGCCCCCGCTTCGTCCTTGTCGGCGGATACCCGGCTGCGTAGCGCATCGTTACCGTAAGGATGCGTTCTGTTGCGGCCGTTGGGTGGGGTGGGTGGATGCGCGGCGGTGTGTTCGGCGGCGGTGTCTTCGGTCGGTGGCGGCGACCACTCTTTGTCTCGTTGGCGGTTATCGCCACCCTGCTGCTCATCGTAGGCACGGCCGTGGTCCGGTCGCGGTGGGAGCTGCCCCTGACGACCGAGCTCTCACGCGGGTTTGTCGACCTACCCGTGCTGCAAACGACGCCGCCGGCGAGCCCGGCCGGTCCCGTAGCGCCGACAACGTCGCCATCGACGCCGGACGCGGCCGATGATTCCGATTCGGCCGATGACTCTGATGATGACGACTCGGACAGCGACGATGATTCGGACTCTGACGACGACTCTGACGACTCTGATGACGACGACTCGGATAGCGACGGTTCCGATTCGGACGACGACTCCGACAACGACAGTGGTGCCGACTCGCCCGAGTGGCCGGTCCCGTTCGGGGAGGGCGGCACCACGGTGTGGTGGAACCCGGGCCAGGACCAGTTCACGGCCGACAACGTGTGGCGGTTCTCGCCGTCGAGCGGGACGGGCTACCGGCGCTCCTACCAGCCGGTCGGCATCGACGGGCCGTTGCAGCGCCAGCACGACTTCTCGTACGAGGAGATCGGCGACTTCACGATCCGGATGTCGTACTACGCGATGGGCGGCAGTGACACGCTGCGGCTACTGAGCTACAACGCCCGACTGGACCGCATCCGGGTCCGCTGGGAAGGCTACGAGCAGTACTGGTATGGCTGCGACGCCTCGAACCTGCCGGCCGTGGCCCTGGCAGCCTGCACGTGACCCATTCATCCTAGGACGCCTTAGGGCGTGTGGCGACCGTCGTCATCTCAGCATCGGAACTTGCGGGCCGCGCCGGCACCGTGCCGCATTCTGTCGACGCGTACGCCGTGGTTGTTTTCGATGGTCTGGGTTTTGTACCTCGGCGTACTCCCGGCGGGAGTATGTCGTCAAGACAGATACGGTCCAACGGCCCACGGGGCGGCGGCCCATTGATTGACAGGTGGCGATTCGAGGGAAAACATGGGTCGACCTCAATCCCGAAGGAATCGCCATGGATATGCCCCTGCACGCGGGCCCGGCGGCCGGCGGCGAGACGCCACGATCGGGCAAGCGGCTCGTCGTGATCGGGGCCGCGTTCGCCATCGCCGCCGCGGCCGTCATCGTCGCCGTCGTCGCGCCGAAGGACTCCGCGAGCGCCCTCACGTCGACGGAAACCCCGGCGCCGGTCACCGGCAACGCCACTTACTTCGACGCGCTCGGGGCGCCCTACGGCGGGTGCGGCCTGCCGCAGTCCGAACTGGACACGCAGGACTTCGTGGCCCTCAACGTGTATGACACCCCGGGCGACTACTCGTTCTACCCTCGGCCGCTGACCGGACCGAACCTCAGCAAGCTCGGCATGTGGAACAACGGGCACAACTGCGGTCGCTGGGTGAAGGTCACCATCGGCGACTTCTGCACCGGCGTCAACGACGGCGCACCCGGGCAGGCGTTCTGCCGCAACGGGTCGTGGGTCGCCGACGAGTTCAACGGCGCCACGCTCAACATGATCGTGGCGGACAGCTGCGGCGACTCGAACGCGTGGTGCCGCGACGACCCGTACCACCTGGACTTCTCGAAACCGTCGCTGACCCGGTTCACCAAGGACGGCGTCGCGATGACCGGCCTGCCGAACAAGTTCAACAATCGCCGCATCTCCTGGCAGTTCGTGGACCCGCCGAGCTACAGCGGCGATATCACCATCGGCTTCATGCAGGGTGCGCAGGTGTGGTGGCCGGCGATCACGGTCTCCCACCTGGCCAACGGCATCCACGGGGTGGAGTACTTCGCCAACGGCGCCTGGCAGGCCGCGCAGATGAACGGCGACATGGGCCAGTCGTTCATCATCGGCGCCACCACGTCGGGTGGGTCGCAGTTCCAGATCCGCGTCCGCGACCGCACCGACCAGCTCATCAACGGCGGGCGGGTCTACTCGTTCGGGCTGCCGTCGTCGTGCGGGTCGCGGTGCAGCGCAGCCTACACGCGGGTCACCTACACCACGTCGGGCGGCTCGACCACCACGCCCGCCACCAGCGCGCCGGCCACCTCGGCACCCGTCACGTCGGCCCCGGTCACCTCAGCGCCGGTCACCTCGGCGCCGGTCACGTCAGCGCCGGTCACGTCGGCCCCGGTGACAAGCCGCCCGGTGACCTCAGCCCCGGTGACCACCCGCGCGGTGACGTCTGCGCCGGTGACGACCGTGCCCGTGACGAGCGTGCCGATGACGAGCGCGCGGCCGGCCGGGGGGTGTTCGGCGGCCTACGCCATCACCGGACAGTGGACGGGCGGGTTCCAGGGCGAGGTGACCGTGACGGCCGGCAACG
Source organism: Actinomycetes bacterium (assembly GCA_023437285.1). GTDB lineage: Bacteria > Actinomycetota > Actinomycetes > Mycobacteriales > Micromonosporaceae > Luedemannella. The sequence continues at coordinate 17,221 of JAEZGP010000427.1, forward strand.
CCGCCCTCAGCGGCTGGACCGTGACCTGGACGTTCACCAACGGGCAGACCATCAGCCAGGTGTGGGGCGGCGCGCTCACGTCGAGCGGCTCCGCCGTGACCGTCAGGAACGTCAGTTGGAACGGCGGGCTGGCCGCCGGAGCGACCACGACATTCGGTTTCCTGGGCGCCTGGAACGGCACCAACGCCGTACCCACAGTGACCTGCACAAGCCCGTAACAGCGGCGTTCGGGGAACGGCCCGGTACGGCGACCGCCGTGCCGGGCCGTTTATTGCCGTGGGCCCGGCCGGGGCGCGTAATGGTCTGTTTCTGAGCCGAATCAGCCGCTCGTTCATTGACATGGTCCGTTGCGCGAGCGAATCATTCTTCCAACGCTCGACAGCACTATCTCCCTTTATCCGGCTCAGCATGCCCAGGAGATATCCATGAGTGCACCCGATGCTGATGTCCAACTTCTCGCCCGGCTGGGTTACAAGCAGGAACTACGGCGCAAGTTCTCCGGCTTTTCCAACTTCGCCGTCTCGTTCTCCATCATCTCCGTGCTGGCCGGCTGCCTGACGTCGTACCTCATCGCCATGGCCAACGGCGGGCCCGCCGCCATCACGCTCGGCTGGCTGCTCGTGGGCGGCTTCGTCACGCTGGTGGCGCTGTCCATGGCCGAGATCTGCTCGGTCTACCCGACGGCCGGCGGCCTGTACTGGTGGGCGTACGCCCTCGCCAAGCGCAACAAGGCCGCGTGGGCCTGGTTCGTGGGCTGGTTCAACTTCCTCGGCCAGGTCGCCGTCACCGCCGCCATCGACTTCGGCGCGGCGCTGACCACGTCGGCGTTCCTGAGCCTGGTGTTCGGCCTCGAGGTGACCAAGCTCAGCACGTTCGTCGTGTTCCTGGTGATCATCACGCTGCACGGGCTGCTCAACACGTTCGGCGTCAACCTCGTGAAGGTGCTCTCCGACGTCAGCGCCTGGTGGCACATCGCCGGCGTCGCGGTCATCGTCGCGGTGCTGGCCATCGTCCCCGACCAGCACTACAGCCTGCGCGACGTGTTCCTGCAGACGACGAACGCGACCGGCATCTCCGGCACGGGCGGCGCCATCTACGCGTTCCTCATCGGCCTGCTCATGGCGCAGTACACCTTCACCGGGTACGACGCGAGCGCCCACGTGTCCGAGGAGACCCACGACGCGCAGGTCGCCGCGCCGAAGGGCATTGTCAACTCCGTCCTGGTGTCGCTCGTCGCCGGCTTCTTCCTGCTGTTCGCGGTGACCTGGGCGATCCAGGACTACGAAGGCCAGATGGCCTCGGCGACCGGCTTCCCGCCCGCGCAGATCTTCGTCGACGCGGCCGGCTCCGGGCTGGGCAAGTTCCTCCTGTTCATCTGCGTGGTGGCCCAGTTCTTCTGCGGCATGGCGTCGGTGACCGGCAACTCCCGCATGGCGTACGCGTTCAGCCGCGACGGCGCGCTGCCCGGCTCGCGGCTGTGGAAGCAGGTCAACCCGCGCACCGGCACGCCCACCAACTCGATCTGGCTGTGCGTGGCCTGCTCGATCGTGCTCGTGCTGCCGTCGCTGTGGAACACCACGGCGTACCTCGCGGCCACCGCGATCTCCGTCATCGGCCTCTACATCGCGTACGTGCTGCCGGTGTTCCTGCGGCTGCGCAACCCGGACTTCCAGCAGGGCCCGTGGAACCTGGGCCGGTGGAGCGCGGTGGTCGGCTGGACGGCGATCGTCTGGGTGGGCTTCATCTGCGTCCTGTTCGTGCTGCCCGCCGCCTATCCGATCACGGCGACCAACTTCAACTACACGATCGTGGCGGTGGCCGTGGTCGTCGGCGGCGCGGCGCTGTGGTGGTTCCTCGGCGCGCGCCGGGGGTTCACCGGCCCGCGCCAGAACATCGACGAGCAGGGCACGCCGTCGGAGGAGGGCGCGGAGGCCGACGCCACCGCCTGACGGCCGCGGGTAGGTTCCTGTCGCGGCGGGTCACCCACCGCGACAGGAACAACCAAGGAGGTACGGGCGTGCGCCTGGCGATCTGGCGGCCGGTGCGGGCGGGCAACGCCCTGGAGATCACGGTGGCCCGGCTCGTCCAGGCCATCCGGCTCGGCGCGGTCGCCACGGGCGAGCAGTTGCCGGCCGAGCGGGTCCTGGCCAACCAGTTGCAGGTGAGCCGGGTGACCCTGCGGGAGGCGATCGCCGAGCTGCGCGACGCCGGCTACCTGGAGTCGCGGCGGGGCCGGGCCGGCGGGACGTTCGTCGTGTGGTCGGGCGACGGCGCGCCGGGCGTACGGGAGGACGCCGTCGCCGTGGCGCGCGAGATGGGCGACGCGTTGCTGGACGCGCTGGACTTCCGCCGGGTCCTGGAGGGCGGCGCGGCCGGCCTGGCCGCGACCCGTACC
>JAEZGP010000341.1 GCA_023437285.1 Actinomycetes bacterium
CGCGCGAGCCGCTCGATGATCTATATCGGTACGTCCGGGTGGCAGTACCGGTCGTGGCGCGGCCGGTTCTATACGGGCGACCTGCCCGTACGGCTGTGGCTGGATCACTACGCGGCCCGGTTCGCGACCGTGGAGGTCAACAACGCGTTCTACCGGCTGCCGGACCGGCGGGTGTTCGAGGCGTGGCGCGAGCACACGCCCGCCGACCTGGTCGTGGCGGTGAAGATGAGCCGGTACCTGACGCACATCAAGCGGCTGCGCGAGCCGGCCGAGCCGGTGGAGCGGTTCTTTTCCCGGGCGTCGGCGCTCGGGTCGAAGCTGGGGCCGGTACTGCTGCAGTTGCCGCCGAACCTGCGGGTCACCGCGCTGGATGAGCTCGCCGCGACGCTCGCGCTGTGCCCACGCGACGTGCGGATCGCGGTGGAGCCCCGGCACGCGTCGTGGTGGTGCCCGGCGGCCGAGGAGGTGCTGCGCGGCCACGGGGCGGCGCTGTGCTGGGCCGACCGGGGCAGCCGCCCGGTCACCCCGCTGTGGCGTACGGCCGGGTTCGGGTACCTGCGGATGCACGCCGGGCGGGCGTCACCCGAGCCCCGGTACGGCCGCACGGCGCTGGCGTCGTGGCTTGATCGCCTCGTTACGGCGTACGATGTGGGGGTTTCTGACGTTTTTGTGTATTTCAACAATGACCACGACGCGGCCGCGATCGCGGACGCCGTGGCGCTGGCCGGACTGGCCCGCCGGCGCGGGCTGCCCGTCGCCCGAGTCCCCAGTGGACGGTCGTCGGGGTTGGCCGGCGCGCTAGCTGGGTAGAGGCACCTCATGTCACACCTACCGGTGAACCACCCCCTGCGGCCGCTGTACCGGCTACTCGCCGCGCTCTGCGGGCTCTACGTGCTGGTCTTCGGGATCATCGCGTTCACGCAGACCGCCGGCCTCGACACCTTCGCGCAGGACGGCCTGCCCTGGGTCCTCGGGCTGAAGGCCAACCGCGCGTTCGCGCTGCTGTCCATCGTGGCCGGCATCATCCTTGTCGGCGCGGCGGTCATCGGACGCAACGTGGCGCACTACATCCACCTCGCCGGCGCGGTCCTGTTCCTGGTGGCCGGCATGGTGATGCTGGTCCTGCTGCGGACGGACCTGAACTTCCTCGGCTTCACGATGGCGACCTGCATCATGTCGTTCGTGATCGGGCTCCTGCTCGGCCTGGCCGGCCTGTACGGCCAGGTGGGCACCCGCGAGGAGCGGGACCGCGAGGAGGCGTTCCGCCACGGCGCGGGCCCCGACCCGGAGAGCCACGTGCTTGGCGCCGAGAACGTGCCGCGTTCTCAGGAGGCCTGATCGCCGCGGTCCACGTGCCGGGAACCTCGACCGCGGTTCCCGGCGCGTTCGCGTGCACCTCGACACAACATTCCTGAATTGTACTCATGTTCACCCTGTTCCGCTGGGCCGCATCTGCGGTGATCAGGCCCTACGCGCCTTCGCCGGCATAAACTAAGGGCCTGACGAATCCGGCGCTAACGGACCAAAGAGACGCCTAGCCGTTCCAGCATCCGGCCATCGCGGCAGCGACGACGGCTAGGCATTCGCTGGGAGATGCCGAAACGGCGTTTAGCGCTCGCGCCCCGGGGGGAGGCTCTAGCGGGTGCGGAGGAGGCAGACGGATGGATCGACCGGTACTGCATACCCACCTTGTTGAGGACGTCATACTCGTCGTCGCCGAAGGCGACCTCGACATCGCCGCCTCGTCGACGGTACGGGCGACGCTGCGCGAATGTCTGCTGTCGGCGCCCAACGGCGTCGTGCTGGACCTCGCGGACGTGCCCCTGGTCGACGCGGCGATCCTCGGCGTGCTGGCGGGCGCCCTCGGCAACGCCGAGGAGGCGGGTACCCGGCTCCGCGTGGTGGGGGCGACCGGCACCGTCCTCGACGTCCTCGAGATCGTGGGGTTGGCCAAGCGGCTCGGGGCATACCGGCCCCGCGACGAGGCACCGCCACGGCCGTCACTGGCGTGCTGCACCACGCACGCGCGCTCCCCGCGCGAGGTCATGCGCGACGTCGTCGAGGCCGGCCAGGACTCGCTGGCCGCGGCCAACGCGGTGATCGGCGAGCTGCTGGTCGAGGCCGCCAGCCTGCCGGACAGTGACCCGCGCCGCGGGCCGCTGCGGGAACAGGCGATCGAACTGGCGTTGCCGGCGGCGCATCAGATGGCCAGCCGGTATCGCAACCGGGGCGAGAACGAGGACGACCTGCGCCAGGTGGCCGCCCTCGGGCTGCTCAAGGCCATCGACGGGTGGGACCCGGAGCGTGGGCACAGCTTCAGCGACTACGCGATCCCGACGGTCCTGGGCGAGCTGCGCCGGCACTTCCGCGATCGGGGCTGGGCCATGCGGGTGCCCCGCCGCCTGAAGGAGGTCCTGCTCGAGACGCGGCGCGTCAACGACCAGCTCACTCAGGAGCTGGGCCGTTCCCCGGACCCGTGCGACCTCGCCAAGACGCTGGGCCTGTCGACCGAGGCGGTGGAAGCCGCGCTGGAGGCGGCGCAGAACTACCGGCCACGGTCGCTGTCCGTACCCGTCGGCGACGGTTCGGCGGAGTTGGGCGACCTGGTCGGCGCGACGGACCCCGCCTTCGAGAAGGTGGACAACTGGAACTCCATCACCGAGGTGATCGCGGGGCTGCCGGAGCGTACCCAGCGGATTCTCGCGCTGCGCTTCACCCGGGACCTGTCGCAGGCGCAGATCGCGGCGGAGGTCGGCCTGTCCCAGATGCACGTGTCGCGCATCCTGAGCCAGACCCTCGCGACGCTCCGTGCCGCGATCATGGCCACGGACTAGTGGCCCACCAGCTTCCGGTAGCGCACGGTGGCCCAGGTGCTCTTGCCGCGCGTGGTGGCGTACGAGCCCCACGAGGCCGAGAACGCCTCCACGAGCAGGAGACCCCGGCCGCTCGTGCTCAACGGCGTCGCCGGCCCGGTGATCTTCGCCAGGCGCTCGTCGCCGTCGAGGACCGACACATGGAGGTAGTTGCCGAACCGGCGCAGCACCACCTGGTACGGGGTCCCGGCATGCTTGACGACGTTGCTGGCCAGCTCCGTCACGATCATCTGGATGCGCGTCGCGATCGAGGCGGGCACCCACCAGTGTCGGCACGCCGACATCGCGAAGGCCCGCGCGCGGGGCACCGACTCCTCGGTCGGCGCGAACGTCTCCGCGAACCGCGCGCGCGACGCCTGGCGCCGACGCACCACCCGCATGGCGTCACTGGGGTCAGTGCAAATGGTGAGGGTGCGATCCACCCCGAGCGCCGCCATCCGCCCCAGCATCGTCGCGTCGGCGCCGCACAGGACCAGCGACGTGCCCGGCTCGGTCGCCGCCCGCTTGGCCACGGCCGGGAAAAGGGCCAGACACACGTCGTCGGCCAGCCACACCCGGGCGAGGTCCACGACGATGCCCAAGGGGGCCTCAGCCAACGCCTTGTACAGCACCGACCGGAGCACGGCGGTGCCGCCAAGATCCAGGGGACCGTCGGGACGGATGGTGACGATGTCGTCAGTCGTACCATCAACCGCGCAGGTCAACTGCCCCGACACCCCAACCACGCCCTTTCGGCGGCAAAGCCAGTACACCAGAGTATTCGCCTCAGATCTGGTTCGATACACCCACGTGGACCTCCGTATACCCGCCCGGCGCAGAACCTAACGCCCCCCGAGGTTGAATTGCACCCACGGGGGTAGCAGGCTGGTCATGGAGCAACCGAACGGCGCTGACGGCGCCCCGAACAGCGAAGCAGGGGTGGTGGCTCACCGGGACGTCATCGCTATAGGTGCCTCCGCCGGAGGTGTGGAGGCGCTGCGGGCCGTCGTGGCCGGACTTCCCGATGATCTCCCAGCCGCCGTGCTGGTCGTGCTCCACGTGCCGCGCACCGGACAAAGTGCGCTGGCGTCGATTCTCGCCCGGGTATCCAGCCTGCCCGTGCGGCCGGCGGTGGACGGCGAGATGCTGCGGCACAGCCGCGTGTACGTGGCACCGGTGGACCGGCACCTGCTGCTGCTCGGCAACCGGATCCGGCTGTCGCGGGGCCCCACGGAGAACGGACACCGACCCGCCATCGACCCGTTGTTCCGGTCGGTGGCCCGCGCGTTCGGCCCACGCGCCGTCGGCGTGGTCTTGTCCGGTTCGCGCGATGACGGCGCGGCGGGTCTTGCCGCGATCGCGGCCCGTGGCGGGACGACAGTGGTGCAGGACCCCTCCGACGCGGTGTTCCCGGCCATGCCCCGCGCGGCGCTGGAGCAGGTCGTGCCGGACCGGGTGCTGCCCGTGGCCCAGATCGGTGCGGCGCTGAGTGAGCTGAGCCGACAGCCCGCACCGGACAACCTGGTGATCGACAAGGACCCCATGCTGGACGCGGAGGTCGCGATGGCGGATCTAGGACCGGTGACCACCGATGAGCTGTCCGGGCAACCCGCCGGGTACGGGTGCCCGGCGTGCGGCGGTTCGTTGTACGAGTTGCCCACGAACTCCGTCATGCCGCGGTACCGGTGTCGGGTCGGGCACGCGTGGTCGCCCGAGTCGCTGCTGGAGGAGCAGGCGGCCGCCCTGGAGAGCGCGCTGTGGATGGCGCTGCGTTCGCTGGAGGAAAAGGCCGTACTGAGCCGTCGGATGGCTGAGAGCAGCCGCCGGCACGGCCACGACGCCGCGCGCGACCGGTACCGCCTGCAGGCCGACGACGCCGAGGCGGCCGGTTCGCTGATCCGCGACCTCATCGACCGGGTGGGCGCGGCGGCGGACGGCGAGGCCGTGTACTCAACCGAATAGCCCATGCGAGTCGACCGAGGCGCTGATGAGTCCAGGCGGTAGGCTACGCGGGCCCAGCTAGGAGGCCGACCGGAGTAGCGATCATGACACAGTCGGACGTGTCTTTCGAGGCCCTTCTTGAATACCTCAAAGAGGAACGCGGCTTCGATTTCACGGGTTACAAGCGGTCCAGCCTGATGCGGCGGGTCAACCGCCGAATGAGTCAGGTCGCGATACCGGACTACACCGAGTATCTGGACTACCTCCAGGTCCACCCGGACGAGTTCACCGCGCTGTTCAATACGATCCTGATCAACGTGACGGGCTTCTTCCGCGATGTCGACGCGTGGGAGCATCTGCGCACCGACGTGATCGAGCCGCTGCTGGCCGCCAAGGCCGTGAATGATCCCATCCGGGTGTGGAGCGCCGGCTGCGCGTCGGGCGAAGAGGCCTACACGCTGGCGATGACGCTCGCCGAACTGCTCGGCACGGACGAGTTCCGTAAGCGGGTGAAGATCTACGCCACCGACGTCGACGAAGAGGGCCTCACCCACGCCCGGCACGGCGCCTACAACGAGCGCGAAGTGTCCATGGTGCCGCCCGACCTACTCGCTAAGTACTTCGACAACCAGGGCGGGCGTTACGTCTTCCGCAAGGACCTGCGCCGCTCGGTCATCTTCGGCCGCAACGACCTCGTGCAGGACGCCCCGATCTCCCGCATCGACCTGCTGGTCTGCCGCAACACCCTGATGTACTTCAACGCGGAGACGCAGGCTCGGATCGTGGCCCGCTTCCATTTCGCCATCTCCAACGGCGGCGCGTTGTTCCTCGGCAAGGCGGAGATGCTGCTCAGCCACGCCAGCCTTTTCCAGCCCATCGACCTCAAGCGGCGGATCTTCCGCAAGGTCGCGCGCCTGGAGCCGGTCAACGGGACGACGTTCGAGGAGTTCCAGCAACGCACGTCGCGCGGCGAGCCGGTCGTTGTCGATCAACTTCGGGCCGAGGCCTTCCTCGCCAGCCCGGTCGCCCAGGTCGTGGTGACCTCGGACGGCCTCGTGGCGCTCACCAACCGGCAGGCGGAGTCACTGTTCGGGGTGTCGTCCCGCGATGTCGGCCGGCCGTTCCGGGACCTCGACCTGTCGTACCGGCCGGTGGAGTTGCGCCGCTACATCGACCAGGCACAGGTCGAACGGAGGCCCGCCCGGGTGAGCGACGTCGAATACTTCCGCGCACCCGGCGAGGTGATCTTTCTCGACGTACACGTCAACCCGCTGGTCGACAGCGATCTGAGCCTGCTCGGCGTCACCCTGATCTTCCATGACGTGACCTCGAGCCGCCGGCTGCAGGACGAGTTGGAGCAGGCGAACCGGCAGCTCGAAACGGCGTACGAGGAACTCCAGTCCACTAACGAGGAACTGGAGACCACCAACGAGGAGCTGCAGTCCACGGTGGAGGAGCTGGAGACCACCAACGAGGAACTCCAGTCCACCAACGAGGAACTGGAGACGATGAACGAGGAGCTGCACTCGACCAACGACGAGCTGCAGACCATCAACGATCAGCTGCGGGAGCGCACGGCCGAACTGGACACGGCGAACACGTTCCTCGAGGCGATCCTCGGCAGCCTGCGGGCCGGCGTCGCGGTCGTCAACCGGGACCTGCACGTGCAGATCTGGAACCGGCGAGCCGAGGACCTGTGGGGCCTGCGCCGCGAGGAGGCCGTGGGCCACCACTTCCTCAGCCTCGACATCGGGCTGCCCACCGACGAACTCCGCCCGCTGATCAAGCAGGCCCTCAACGACGGCGAACAGGTGCCCGAGATCCGGTTGGCCGCCGTCAACCGGCGCGGGCGCAAGGTGGACGTCCGGGTCGCGTGTTCCCCGCTGACCGACATGGATGGGGCCACCGGAGTGATCATGTTGATGGAGCCGGAGGAGCCGCTCAGCACTTGACCTCGGGCGTTTCACGGTGAAAAGGGCGGGTAGCAGTACCGTCCTGGACGCCGTACGAGGGAAGTGTGCGATGAGCATTCCGGCCGAGGGCGACATCGTTGACGTACTGCTATACCAACATCAGGAACTCAGGCGGACCATGACCGAGGTGGAGGCCGCCAACGGCCTGGCGCGCGCGGAGGCGTTCGGCCGCCTGATCGCGCTCCTGGAAACACACGAGCGCGGCGAGCAGCAGGTGGTGCACCCGACGACCCGGGAGAGTCCCGGCGGCGTGGAGATCGCCGAGGAA
>JAEZGP010000376.1 GCA_023437285.1 Actinomycetes bacterium
GCCCGTGGCTGGGCGGGCCGGTGGAGGCCGAGCTGGCCACGCGGGTGATCACGGCCGGCTGGTCGCCGGTGGCGGTACGGCCGTCGGCGCTCGGCCCCGACGCGACGGTCGTCGGCGCGGCCGGGTCCGTCGTGCGGGACGTCCTGGACCACCCCGCCGCGTGGCTAGCGACGCTGCCGTAGCCAGATCAACCCGAGTACGGGCAGCACGAGCGGCACGAACCCGTACCCCTGGCCGTAGCCGGACCAGACCGTGGCGTCGGGGAACGCCGCCCGGTCGAGCAGGCTGAGCGTGCCGACGACGAGTACGCCGAGCAGCTCCACCGCGCAGCACGCGTACGCGAGGCGGCGGCCGAACCGGCTGCCCAGGGCCAGCCCGATCGTCGCGACCAGGTAGATCGCCGCCGCCACGGCCGACAGGGTGTAGGCCACCGGGGCCTCGTCGAACTTCGTCGCGATCTGTACCCCGGCTCGCGCCCCGGCCGCCAGCGCGAACACGCCGTAGATGCCGATGAGCACCCGCCCGGGGCCGCTGTTGGTGGCCGCCTCGCGGGTCTGCGGGGTCTCCTGGTCGATCACCGTCACCACACCTGCTGGAGCCGGAGCATGAGGACGGCGACGACGGCCCCGGCGACGGCCATGATGACCGAACCCCACCGGGTCTGCTCCATGTAGGCCAGCACGGTGGCCGCGGGCAGCAGCAGCGCCACGGTGAACAGGTAGCCGATGAAGGTGGCGGGCTCGGCGGCCTTCTCACCGCCGGCCATGCGCACCAGCGCGATCACCACCTGGATGAGCACGGCGACCTCGACGAGCGCGGCGAGCGCCAGGTGGCCACGGTTGAGCCAGCGTTCGCGCAGCGCGGCGATGAGCGCCCACACCGCGAGGACGAGCGAGCCGACGAGGATGCCGGTGGCCAGGGCGGGAGTCACGGCGAAAGCCTACCGGCCGGTTTTCGGCGCCCGAATGCGCCGCCGCCGCGGGCATCAGCGTCCTTGAAATTTCGGACAAACCCCCACAGGAATCGCTTGTCCCAAGATCGACAGTGACTCGGACGCTATTTCTGTGCGGTGACGGTGGTGGCGGTTACGGTGCCGTCCGAGGCGGTCTGGCCCTGGATGGTCACGGTCGAACCCGCCTTGATGTTCTTCAGGGTGCTCGACTGGCTCACCGACACCTTCGTGTCATCGGTGGTCTTCACCGTCACCGTCTCGCCCGACGACGTGGTGATGTAGATCGTCGTACCGTTGACGAGCTTCACCGTGCCGGTCGTCGCGGCGCCGGGGCGGGTGCCGGCCTGACCGCCCGCGCCGCCCTGCCCCCCACCGAAGCCGCCCGATCCGGCCCGGCCGGCGGTCAGCCCGCCCGGCGCGGCCGCGCTCGTGGGCGTACTCCCGGAGTTTTTCTGGACAAGCGAACCGGCGACGAAACCGCCGATGACCAGCAGCAGCCCGGCCAGCACCAACGTGACCTTGTTGACCCACCGACGGGGCGCCTTGGCGGCGAGCTCGCGCTCCAGGTCGTCGTCCAGCGGATCGGTCAGCTCGACGGTGGTGGGCTCGGTCATCGGGTTCTGCTCCCTACTCATAGCGAAGTGCCTCGATCGGGCGAAGCGACGCGGCGCGGCTGGCCGGATAACTGCCGAAGAACAGGCCGATGGCGACGGAGACGCCCAGGGCCAGGGCGATCGAGCTGGGCACGATCACGGGCTTGATGCCGACGATGGTGAACTGGCTGCCGATCAGCGCCGCGGCGACGCCGGCCAGGCCGCCGAACAGACTCAGTACGGTCGCCTCGACGAGGAACTGGGTGAGCACGGTGCGCTTAGGGGCGCCGAGAGCCTTGCGGATGCCGATCTCACGGGTCCGTTCGGTGACCGTCACCATCATGATGTTGGTGATGCCGATGCCGCCGACGAGCAGGCTGATGCCGGCCACCGCGCCGAGCAGCACGGTGAACGTCTCGGCCGTGGCCGTGCGGGTCTCCAGCAGCTGCGACTGGCTGCGGATCGTGTACGGCGCGCTCGCGCCAGCCGTCACGCGCAGCTTCTCGTTGAGGATCGCGGTGATCTGCGCCTGGGCGGCGTCGACCGTCTCGGCGCTGGTCGCCTGCACGAGCAGCTGGTTGAGCGAGCCGTACCCGGTCAGCGTCTCCTGCACGGCGCTGATCGGCGCGATCGCCACGTCGTTCGGGTCGTTGAAGCCCGAGCTGCCCTTCTCGGCGAGCACGCCGATGACCCTGAACAGCGTGCCGTTGACGGTGATCTGCTGGTCGATCGGGTCGACGCCGGTGAACAGCGCCTCGGCCACCGTCGAGCCGATGACCGCGACCTTGCGGCCCTGCGTCACGTCGTCCTGCGTGAACAGCGAACCCTTGGCCACGGCGAAGTTCGACGCCGCGACATAGCCCGGGTACGTGCCGACGAACTGCGGCACCGAGTGATCCATGCCGGCGTACGTGGCCGTCTGCGAGCCGGTCACGACCGGGGACACGGACGCCACGTCCGGCGCGGCGGACTTGTCGGCCAACGCCGACACGAGCTCGAAGCTGAACGCGGTGTTGCGCGTGTTGGCCGACGCCTGGCGCACGCCCCCGCTGGACACGGTCAGCGTGTTCGTACCGAGCGATTCGATCTGATCCTGGACCGCCTTCGCCGAACCGGTGCCGACCGCGACCAGCAGGATCACGGCGGCGACGCCGATGAGCATGCCCAGCACCGTCAGGCCCGACCGCAGCTTGTTCGCGGTCACGCCGCGAATCGCGAATCTCACCGTCTCGAACACGCTCACGCCGGGACCTCCGAAAGTGCTCGCTGGCGGACATCGGAGACGACGCGGCCATCGACGAGCCGGATGAGGCGGCGCGCGTGCTCGGCCACGTCCGGTTCGTGCGTGATGACGACGATCGTTCGGCCGGCCTGGTTGAGCTGGTCGAGAATGCCGAGTACGTCCATGGTGGACTGCGAGTCCAGGTTGCCGGTCGGCTCGTCGGCGAGCACGAGCGCCGGGGACGTGACGAGCGCCCGGGCCACCGCGACCCGCTGCTGCTGGCCACCGGAGAGCTGGTTGGGCTCATGCCCCGCCCGGTCGGCGAGGCCCACCATCGCCAGCGCGGCCTGCGCGCGTCGGCGCCGCTGCGGCCCCTTCACCCCGGCGTACGCGAGCGGCAGCTCGACGTTGGCCAGCGCGGTCGTGCGCGGGATCAGGTTGAACGACTGGAACACGAAGCCGATGCGCCGGTTGCGCACCAGGGCGAGCTGGGGGTCGGTCAGCCGGCTCACGTCCACGCCGTCGAGCAGGTACTGCCCAGAGGTGGGCACGTCGAGGCAGCCGAGGATGTTCATCAGCGTCGACTTGCCGGAGCCCGACGAACCCATGATCGCCACGTAGTCGCCGCGCGCGACCGTGAGGTTCACCCCACGCAGCGCGTGGACCTGCGTCTCACCCTCGCCGTACGTCTTGGCCACGTCGCGCACGTCCAGCACCGGGCGGGCGTGCCGGGCCATCATCGCGGGCCCCCGCCACCGGCACCGCCGCCGGGGAAGCCGCCCGCGCCACCGGGGAAGCCGCCCGCGCCGCCGGGGAAACCGCCGCCGCCGGGGAACTGGTTGGTGCCCCCGGACGTCGTCTGGGTCACCACGACGACCTGGTCGCCGACGTTCACGCCCGACTTGATCTCGGTGTACGAGTCGCCCTCGACGCCGACCTCGACGGGCCGCAGTTCGGTCGCGCCGTTGGTCGAGACCGTGACCAGGCGCTGGCTGCCGACCGTACGGACGGAGCTGGCCGGCACCCGGATGACGTTGGACGCCGCGGAGATGGCCACCACGGCCGTGACGGTCTGGCCGATGCGCGCGCCGGACGGCACCGAGTCCAGGCTGATCACCACGGCGTACGAGTTGACGTTGTTGGCCGTCGTGGCCGTCGGGGCGACGGTCTTCACCTTGCCGGTGACCCGCGTGTCGGGCAGCGCGCTCCACGTCACCGTGGCCGGCTGGCCGGCCTTGAGCTTCGTCGCGTCCGTCTCGGCGAAGCTCGCCGAGACCTGCAGCTTCCTGACGTCGACGATGGAGATGAAGCCGCTGGACGAGGTTGAGCCGCCGGAGCCGCCGCCACCGGAGCCGCCACCCGACCCGCCGGAACCGCCCGACGAGCCCCCCAGCGTCCCGTTGACCGCGGTCACCGTGCCGGCCATGGGTGCCTTGAGCACGGTGCCGGCGAGCGTCCGCGCCGCTTCGTCGACGGACGCCTGAGCGGCCGTAACGTCGGCCTTGGCGTTGGCGATCGTCGTGTCGTCGGGCTCGGTGGCGCCCTCGGCCCGGCCCAGCGCCGCCTCGGCCGCCGCGAGGTTGTCCTCGGCGGTGTCGAGCGCCGCCTGAGCCGCAGCCGGGTCGATCTTCGCGAGGACCTGGCCCTTCTTGACCGCGTCACCGACCTTCACGGAGATCGACGTCACCGTCCCCGAGGTGGCGAAGTTCGCGGTCGCCGTCGCGGCGCTGGCCACCGAGCCGGTCGCCGTCGCGGTCGCCGTCACGTCGCCCTGGGTTGCCGCCACCAGGCGGGTACCGGTCGTCGCCGCCGGCGCCGTCTCGGGCCCGGCCACCGTCCGGTAGGCCCAGAAGCCCCCGCTAAGGACGGCCAGGGCGAGGGCGGTGTTCACGAGGATCACCGGTCGTTGCCACACACGCATGGCGTGGATCGTGGCCTGTCCCGTTCAGAGCAAACCTGTGGTTAGCTCGTAGGAAGCTGGGAGTCGTCCTCACGAGGGATGTCGGGCTCGGCGGGCAGCAGGACCCGGAACCGCGCGCCGGCGCCCGGGGCGGTGCGCAGTTCGACGCGGCCGCCGTGCGCCGTCACGATGGCCGCCACGATCGACAGGCCCAGGCCCGCGCCGCCGTGCACGCGGGTACGGCTGTGATCGATCCGGTAGAGCCGCTCGAAGACGCGCGTGGCGTCCTCGGGGCGCATGCCGGGTCCGGTGTCGTGCACCTCGATCACTGCCACGGGTACGTCGTCGGGCAGCGGGTCGCCCACGGCCGCGGTCGGCGGCCCGCCGGCCGTCGCGGGCGTGAGCCGGCCCACGCCCACCTCGACGCGGGCGGTCTCGGGGGTGTGTTGCAGGGCGTTGGTGACCAGGTTCGTCACCACCTGCCGGATGCGCGCCTCGTCGCCCAGGACGGTCACCGGCTCCAGGATCCCGCCCGGGCCGCCGACGGCATCCAGGTGGACGAACCGGGTCGGCACCCGTACGTGCGCGTCGCGCACCGCGTCGGCGGCCACGCCGAGCAGGTCCACCGGGACGCGGTCGAGCGGACGCTCCTCATCGAGCCGCGCGAGCAGCAGCAGGTCGTTGACCAGCAGCCGCATCCGGCCGACCTCGCCCTCGATGCGGCCCATCGCCTCGTCCAGTTCGGGGCCGGGACGCACGCCGCCTCGCCGGTACAGTTCGGCGAAGCCCTGGATCGAGGTCAGCGGCGTGCGCAGTTCGTGCGAGGCGTCGGCGAGGAACTGGCGCAGCTTGCGCTCGGACTCGGTGCGCGCCTCGACCTCCTCCTCGATGCGTCCCAGCATGGTGTTGAGCGCGGTACCCAGCCGGCCCGACTCGGTGTGCGGGTCGGCGTCGTCGACCCGGCGCGACAGGTCGCCCGCCGCGATGTCGGCGGCCGCCTGTTCCATGCGGGTCAGCGGACGCAGCCCGATGCGTACCACGGAGGCCGCGGCCACCCCGATGAACAACAGCATCAGGCCGATCACGGCGGCGTCGATGATGATGAGGTTGTCCTGGATCGACTCCACCTCGTCCAGCGACACGACCCCGACGACGTACCCGTCGGTGTTCCTGAGCTGGGCCACCATGACCCGCGAGTCGCCGGCGGTGAAGGCGGCGCGGCCCGCGTGTGCGGTCACCGACGCGAAGTCGCCCAGGTCGGGCGGGTCGGGCTGGTTCCAGTCCGGGAAGAGCGGCCGACCCTGCGCGTCCTGCGTGATCCGGTTGCCGTCCGCGTCGTAGAGATAGGCGTTGTACTCCGGCCCGAACACGCCCCGGTTCCCCAGGTTGGGCCGCCGAGCGCCGTCGAACTGCGGATTGGGCCCGGGAGCGTCCTGGTCCAGCCGGATCAGGGAGGCGGCTCGCACCCCGTTATCGAGCTGGCGGTCCAGCCGCTCCATCAGATAGCCGCGGAGCAGGATCACGCCGAAGGCGTTCGCCGCGATCAGCGCGACCGCCGCGAGCGTGGCCACGACGACCACCATGCGGGTACGCAGGGTCCAGGTCCGCCAGGACCGCAGCCGGGGTCGTCGCAGGCCGAGCATGACTACCCGTCCGAACGCGGCAGCCGCAGCGCGTAGCCCACGCCGCGCACGGTGTGTATCAGCGGCGGCGCAGACTTATCGATCTTGCGACGGAGATAGTACACATAGGACTCAACGATCCGGCCGTCGCCGCCGAAGTCGTAGCTCCACACCCGGTCGAGGATCTGCGCCTTGCTCACCACGCGTCCCGCGTTGGTCATCAGGTACCGCAGCAGGTTGAACTCCGTCGGAGACAGGTCGATGAGCTGGCCGCCCCGGCGCACCTCGTGCGCGTCCTCGTCCAGTTCCAGGTCCGCGTAGCGCAGCACGCCCGGGTCGTCTGCGTCGGGCTCGGCGCGGCTGCGCCGCAGGATCGCCCGGATCCGCAGCACGACCTCCTCCAGGCTGAACGGCTTGGTGACATAGTCGTCGCCGCCGACGGTGAGGCCCGAGATCCGGTCCTCGACCGCGTCGCGCGCCGTCAGGAACAGCACCGGCACGCGCCGGCCGGCCGCGCGCAGCCGGTGCGCCACCTCGAAGCCGTCGAAGTCGGGCAGCATCACGTCGAGGACGACGAGGTCGGGCTCGAACTCCTCGGCGGCGATGAGCGCCTCCCGGCCCGCGTTCGCCACGCGCACGTCGAAGTCCGTGAGCCGCAGCGTCGCCGACAGCAACGCGCAGATGTTCGGCTCGTCGTCGACGACAAGAATCTTCGCCACTCGTCCACCTGTCCCGAGCCTGTACGCCGGGCCCGCCTGCACCGCGATCTGACCTGCCATGAGCCCATGTCTAGTGCCATGACCTCGGAGGTTGCTGAGAGCCAGCTGTCGGTCAGCCGGGCAGCACGACCGTCTCCCCGGCGGTCAGCCCGGACGTGATCTCGGTGTACCGGTCGCCCCGTAGCCCAATTCCCACCGTACGGACCTCGGGAGCCGAGCCGCCGCCGCTCGCCACGGTCACGGTGCCCGACTGCCCGTCGCTGCCGGTCACCGCCTCCGACGGGACGTACCGCACGCCGGTGGCGGTGGCCGTGGTGACGGTCACATCGGCGCTCTGCCCGACAAGCAGATCGGACGGCACGTCCGTAAAGGTGATCTGCGCGCCGTAGGTGACCAGGCGCGACGAGACCGTACCGACGGGATCGACCTGCGACACCGTGCCCGCGACGGGGTCGGCCGCCCGGCCGGCGAGCGAGACGGTGGCCGCCTGGCCCACCTCCAGCCGGGCCACGGCCGCCTCCGAGAACGACGCCGTGACGGCCAGGTCGTCGCGGCCGGCCAGCACGATGAACGCGCCGCCCGCACCGACCTCGCTGCCCACCGCCCCCGAGATAGAAATGATCTTTCCGGCGACGGGAGCCTTGATCGTGGTGCCGGCCAGCACCCGCTTCGCGTTGGCCAGCGCCAGCTCAGCGTTGTTGAGCCGCTGCTGCGCGGCGAAGACCGCGTCGGCCGACGAGCCCTGCCGCGACGCCGAGCCGCGCGAGCCACCC
>JAEZGP010000385.1 GCA_023437285.1 Actinomycetes bacterium
GCCCGCCCCGCCGGCCCAACCCGCTGAGCACCGCGTTGAGGCCGTAGACGGCGCCGGCGATGCCGATCCCGACCGGCACGGCCAGGATCGCGGGGCTGGCCAGGGCCGCGGTCACGGCGGCCCCGAGGCCGCCCAGGATGCCGGCGGCCGCGAGGGCCCACGGGTCGGTCAGCTGCTCCCGGACGCTCACGGCCGCCATTGTGCCTCAGCTAGAAGTTGCTCAGCACGGCCACGAGGACCTTGTCGATGCTGGCGGGGGCGCGCGCGTCGTACGCGGCGGCCCGCGACGACTTCGCGATCGACTCCAGCGTCCCCAGGTCGGCCTGTTCGCCGTACGCGATGGTGAACACCCGCACGACGTTCTCGGCGCGGCTCGCGTCGATCGCGCCGAGCAGTCCGGGCAGGTCGTTGTCCGGCGGGTACTCGTTGCGACCGTCGGTGAGGACCACGACCGCGTTGATGCGGTCGGCGGCGAACTCGGCGGCCATCCGGGCCTGCGCGGCCCGGGTGCTGGCGTAGAGGGCGGTGCCGCCCTCCGGCGCCAGGCCCTGGATCGCCGAACGCAGCGCCGCCTCGTTGGCGCCGACATTGCCCATGGGCACGAGCTCGCGGTACGGCTGTTGCTGCCCCCTCAGCGGCGTGGAGAACGCCCACAGGCCCACCTGGTCGTCCTTGGCGAACATGCCGATGGCGTCCAGCGCCGCCTTCTTGGCCAGTTCCAGCTTGGTGGCGCCGCCGGCGGCCAGTTCCTCCATGGAGCCCGAGGTGTCGAGCACCAGCAGGACGCGGGCCCGCTTGCGCTGGGCGTCCCAGCCCTCGAGCACCTTGGCGACCACGGGCGAGGCGGGCGGGTTGACGACCGCGAACTTCGCGTCGGGCAGCAGGCCGTTGCCCGTACTGATGGCCGCGCCGACGGAGCCGTCGTGGCCGCGGAAGGCGAAGTTCTTGAACGTGTCCTGCTGCGGCGCTTCGCGGAGGAAGGCGAGGAAGTCGGCGGCGGCGGCCTTCTGCTCGTCGCTGGCGGTGGTCAGCACCACGTACGGGTTGTCGGACAGCAGCGTGCCCTCGCGCGGGTAGACGGCGACCAGCGGCACGGTGGGCTTGCGGCCCTTGCCGCTCAGCGCCGGGTCGCCGGTCGGGTTGCCCTGGTTGTAGTCGTAGACGGACTTCTCCTCGACGGCCACGGCGCTGACGTAGGACATGCCCCGCCCGGCCGCGTCGGCCTCGGCGAGGTTGCTCAGGAACGTCAGGGTCGTGTCGCCGTAGTGGACGACGCCCTGCTCGACGCCCTTGACGAACGACACGACCGACGACTTGCCCACGTCGGCGAGGGTCAGGTCGTTGGCCCGCCCGGTGGCGGCGAAGTACGCGCCGATCGTGGCATTGAGCCCGGACGTGGAGAAGTGCGGGTTGGTCTTGCCGAGCTTGAACCGGCCCCAGTCGGGGTGCCCCTTGCTGGCCCAACCCTGTGGGTCCTTGGTGAGGCTCAGCACGTCGGACCAGCCGACCTGCTTGGCCGGCCAGCCCAGCGCCTCCGCCATCGGCTTGGGCATCGCGAGCACGAGCGGGCTCTGCGCGATCGACGGCAGCGGCCCGGCCGGCACGAGGTCGGGCCGGTCGGCCGCCGTGGTCCGTTGGCGCAGCAGCGACACCCAGGAGCTCGCGGCGGGGGTCCACACCTGTGGGACGGCGCCGCCGTCGCGCGTTGGTTCCCAGCCGGTGGCGAGCGCGTCCAGTGCGCCGCCGGAGGCCTTGGAGACGATCGTCACGTCGGCACATTTGCCGTCGAAGCGGCGGTCGGCGGCCGCGTACGCCTGCGACATCTGGGTGAGCAGCGCGGCCTTCTCGCTGGACGCGGCGACGGTGAGCGGTACGCAGCCGTCGCGCTTGACCGGCGGTTTGTTCGCGTCCGTCGTGGAGTCGGAGGGCTTGAGGAACAGGTAGACGCCGAGGACCGCGACCAGGCCGATGACGACCGCGATGATCAGAGGTACGGGCGAACGTCGGCGGGCGGGCTGGTCGAAGACCACGGGACATCCTCCGAGGGGCATGGGCGGCCCCCCAGTGTGCCAAACGCGCGCACGCGATGATCAGACGACCAGTGGCTCCGGCTGGCGCGGGGCCGGCGGCGTGGGCCGGCCGTTGCGGGTGGCCCGCAGCGTGGTCTTGAGCGGGCCCTCACGGTGCACCTTGACGGTGAGGTCGCCGTCGGTGAGGCCGCCGTCGGACGTCGGGGTGAGCACCTGGTTGACCTGTTCGGCCAGGGCCAGGGTGTCGCTCGCCTCGCGCAGGACGTCGGACAGCTGCGCGCCGAGGGCGTCGCAGATGGCGGCGAGCAGCTCGCTGGAGGCTTCCTTGTGACCGCGCTCGATCTCGGAGAGGTAGCCCAGGCTGACGTTGGCCGCCGTGGACACCTCGCGGAGAGTGCGCTGTTGGCGCAGCCGGCGGGCCCGCAGCGCGTCGCCGATTACCCTTCGCAGCAGGATCATCGCCACACCCCCTCCACCCGCCGTGTCGCCAGGTTGACCGAAAGGGTACTCGCCTCGGGCGCCATCGACATCCCCAGCGGCGGCCGATCTTCAGCCGGTCGCATCCAGCATCTGCAGCACCAGCCGTAACGCGGCAGTGACTGTCCGCGTTCGGACAGCGGCCCGCTCGCCGTCGATCTCCAACCGACGCACCTCGGTGCGCGGCCCGGACACCGCGATGTAGACGGTGCCCACCGCCACCCCGTCCTGTGGCTCGGGCCCCGCGACGCCCGTGGTGGCCACTCCCCAGTCGGTTCCGCACCGCCGGCGCGCGCCCTCGGCCAGCGCCGCGGCGACGTCGGGGTCCACGGCACCCCGGGCCGCCAAAAGATCATTTGGTACGTCCGCCAGCTGCGCCTTCAGGTCGGTGGCGTAGACGATCAGGCCGCCCCGGAACGCCTGGCTCGCACCCGGCGCGTCGACCAGCGTCGCGCCGAGCAGGCCGCCGGTCAGCGACTCGGCGACGGCGAGGGTCTCCTTGCGCCGCACCAGCTCATCGATCACCCGCACCGGCAGTCCGCCGACGTCCACCGCTTCCACCACCTGCGCACTTCCCATGCCGCTCATGCTGTCACCTCCGCCTCGCGCCACGCCGCGTGCGCGCGCCACGTCCGCTGCCACAACGCCGCCCGCTCGTCGCGGTCGACGTCGTCCAGGGTCAGTCCGAACACGTCGGCCAGGATCGCGAACCACTCGTCGGCGGTGGTCACGTCCTCGCCGCGTACCCCGTCGGCGGTTACCCGCTCGAACACGCAGCCCCGCAGCCGGTCGGCGCCGGCCGCGTGGCGCCGCTGCACGACGAGCCGCTGGACGAACGGCGAGTCCGGCGACGTGCTCAGGTACGCGTGCATGTCCACGAACCCGCCCGCCGGGGCGAGGTCGCCGGCCATGTCGAAGCCGACGAAGCTGCCCAGCAGGTCGTGCCCGAAGCGCCACCCGCCGCTCACCGTCGCCGAGCTTTCCAGCGTGTACCGGAACGGCCCCTGGGCGTACTGCCCGGCGCGCAGCGGCAGCGGGTCGGCCGGACCGTCGCCGAGGCCCACGTCGACCAGCCAGGCACCCGCCGGCTCGGCCGGGGTCGGCAGGCCGTGGACGGTCAGGGCCAGGTGGTTGCCGGTCGCGCCGACCGGCGCGGGCGACCCGGGCGGCTGCACCCCGGCGAGGTGGCGGCGCACGTCGAAGCCCAGCGCCCCGAGCAGGCGGGCGAACGACCCGTTGAGGTGGAAGCAGTAGCCGCCCGAGCCGGCCAGGACCCGGCCCACGGCCGCGTCGCGGTGGATGCCGTGCGGGCGGCCGAGTTGGATGGTCAGGTTCTCGTACGGCACGCGGGCCACGTGCGCGCGGTGCAGGCGGGTGAGCCAGTCCGCCGACGGCGGCGGCACGCGAGCGGGGTCGTCGTCAAGCCCGAGCCGGCGCAGGTATGCCGCGATGTCGATGCCCACCCGCGCAACGCTACCGGCCCGGGCTTCTGTGCGGGGCCCCGCCCAGGTTGAGAATCACCACACCGGCGATGACCAGCACCACCCCGGCCACCTTCGCGACGCTCAGCGGCTCGCCGAGGAAGAGCGCGCCGATCGCGACGATCACGGCCGTGCCGAGCCCGGCCCAGACCGCGTACGCGACGCCGACCTCGATGCCCTTGACGGCCTGCGCGAGGCACGCGAACGACACGGCGTACGCCGCGAACATCGCCACCGTGGGCACCGGCCGGGTGAAGCCCTCGGTCGCCTTGAGCAGGCTCGTGCCGAACACCTCGGCCGCGATCGCGCCGAACAGGAACAGGTAGGCCACGACAACTCCCCTCACGCGCTCGTACAAGCGTACTAAAAAGAGGGGTTAGTGACGCGTGGCCGGCGCACGCCGCGCGCGGCCCTTGCGGACCACGGAGGCGACGTAGTCCAGGCCGGTGACGACCGTGACCACCACGGCCGCTCCCATAATCCAGGGTCCGACGGCGACCAGGGCCCCCGGCATGGGCCACAGGTACCAGGCGATGGCCAGGATCTGCAGCACCGTCTTGACCTTGCCGCCCCGGCTCGCGGCGATCACCTCGTAGCGCAGCACCCAGAACCGCAGCGCCGTGATGCCCAGCTCGCGGGCCAGGATCACCACGGTCACCCACCACGCGAGGGCGTCGTAGAGCGACAGCAGCACCAGGGCCGTACCCGTCAGGGCCTTGTCGGCGATCGGGTCGGCGACCTTGCCGAACGAGGTGATCAGGTTCCAGGTGCGGGCGATCCAGCCGTCGACGAAGTCGGTCAGCGACGCCACCCCGAACGCGAGGCACGCCGCGATCCGCAGCTGCGGATCGGTCATCTCGGAGGCGACGACGAGCAGGACGAAGACCGGGACGAGCACGATGCGCAGCAGCGTGAGCCCGTTGGCGAAGTTCACCAACGGCGGCCGCTCGCTCATTGCCGTCCAGCGGCGTCGATGATCTCCATGGGGGCCGCGATGAGGTCGACCCCGTCGGTGCCCGTGACCTTGGCCCGCACCAGGTCACCGACGGCAAGACCCGGCAGGACGGCGCTCAGCGTCGTGGAGCCGTCGACCTCGGGCGCCTGGTGCGCCGCGCGCCCCTCGACCACCCCGTCGCCGATCGCCTCGACGAGCACCTCGACCTCGGTGCCGAGCCGGTCGGCGGCGCGCTGGTTGCACAGCTCCTCGGCCAGCATGCTGATCTTCTGGTACCGGCGCCGGACCGTGGCGGGCGACACCTTGTCGGCGAACCCGGCCGCCTCGGTGCCGTCCTCGTCGCTGTAGTCGAACACGCCGATCGCGTCGAGGCGCGCCTCGGTGAGGAAGCGCTCCAGCTCGGCCACGTCGGCGCGGGTCTCGCCGGGGAAGCCCACGATGAAGTTCGACCGCGCGCCGGCCTCGGGCGCCAGCGCGCGGGCACTCGCGAGCAGGTCCAGGAACCGGTCCGTGGAGCCGAAGCGGCGCATGCGGCGCAGCACGGCCTCGCTGGAATGCTGGAACGACAGGTCGAAGTACGCCGCGACCCCGCTGGTCGTCGCGATGGTCTCGACCAGACCGGGCCGGGTCTCGGCCGGCTGGAGATAGGACACCCGCACCCGCGCGATGCCGGGGGTCGCGGCCAGCTGCGGCAGCAGCTTCTCCAACGCGCGGGGGTCGCCCAGGTCCTTGCCGTACGAGGTGGAGTTCTCGCTGACCAGCACGATCTCGCGCACGCCGTCGTCGGCGAGCCACTGCGCCTCGGCGAGGATCTCGTCGGGCGTACGCGACACGAACGCGCCCCGGAAGCTCGGGATCGCGCAGAACGCGCACCGCCGGTCGCAGCCCGACGCGAGCTTCAGCGAGGCGACCGGCCCCCGGTCGAGCCGGCGGCGCAGCACCGTGCGCAGGTGCTTGGGGGTCGCGTCGTCCAACGGCAGCGCGACGCCGTGGCCGGGCAGCGTCACGGGCGCGGCGCGGCGCTCGACCGGGGTCAACGGCAGCAGCGTACGGCGGTCGCGCGGCGCGTGGGAGGCGATCCGGTCGCCGGCGAGCACCTCGTTGAGCCGCTGGCCGATCTCCGGGTAATGGTCGAACCCCAGCACCGCGTCGGCCTCGGGCAGGCTGTCGGCCAGCTCCGTGCCGTACCGCTCGGCCATGCAGCCGGTGGCGACCACCTTCGCGCCGGAATCGTGGGCGGCGAGCAGGGTCTCGATCGAGTCGCGCTTGGCCTTCTCGACGAATCCGCAGGTGTTGACGACGATGACGTCGGCACCGTCCCCGTCCGGGACCAGGTCCCAGCCGTCGGCGTGCAGCCGCGCGGCGAGCTCCTCGGAGTCCACCTCGTTACGCGCGCAGCCGAGGGTGAGCAGCGCCACCCGGCGGCCGGTGGGGTGATCGGTGACAGACATTGCGACAAGGTTACCGGCGAAGCGGGTACGGCCCGTGCGCGAGTGCCCCCTCCGGTCCACGCGTGCCCGGTGATCTGCCCCACCGGCCTGGCCGGCAACCTCGCCGCTGGTTAGCCTCGGAGGTGAGCGACCACGTCCCAGGTCCGCTCCCGGACGAGCCGCCCACCGTACCCGGCCTGCTAAGACGGTGCGCAGTGGATGCGTGTCATGTCCGAAATCATGCAGGTCGTCGGCGCCCTGTTGATCCTCGCCGGCTTCACGGCAGCCCAGTTCGGCCGCCTCGACCCCCGGTCCCTGCCCTACCTCGTGGTCAACGTCCTCGGCGCCGGCACGCTCGCCGTCGTCGCGGCCGCCGACCGGGACTGGGGCTTCCTGCTCCTGGAGGGTGTCTGGACGATCGTCTCGGCGGTCTCCCTGTTCCGCCTCACCCGCCGCCCCCACACCCCCCGCCCCGCGGACTGACCCGCACCCTCACCCCTCGCCCTCCGCGTCCCGATCTGGCCGACGTTTGGGCGGTTCCGCGCGTATCCGATGGCCGGGATAACAC